>JAEWLI010000127.1 GCA_023393375.1 Bacteroidota bacterium | reverse complement strand
GGTTTGGTACACCTAATTATGAAACATTAAAAATCCTTCGGTCTAAAGAGCGTTACCAGTTTATTGTTTATCCCAATCCTTTGAAAGAAAACCACTTTTTTATTAAATCCAGAGGAGGTTTGGTTCCGGTGAAGCCAGAAATTGAAATGTTTAATATGGCTGGAGAACTGGTGAGCCGGCTCGTAGCAACTAAAAGTATAATCGAAAACAGGTATGAAGTAAGTATTCCTGATATTCCATCAGGCGTTTATATTCTGGCAATATCAGCTGATAATGGCCTGAATAAGGTTAAATTAGTAAAAAATTGATTTTGAGATAAAAAAAGAAAGAGCAATTTAAAAAACCGCTCTTTCCCGAATCCACACTCTATAACAAACTTATTTTAATTTTCTACTTTTTCTTTACTGTTCAACAGGATTTCCTGAATTGCTTTTATCAAAGAAGATTTCGGTAAAGCACCCATCGCCATTTGTGGTTGTCCTTCTTTTGGGCAAAATAGGATAGATGGGATACTCCTGATATTAAATGCTGCTGATAATTCTCGTTCATGTTCAGTATCCACTTTGTAGATATTGATTTTTCCTTCATATTCTTTTGATAGCTCTTCGAGTACTGGAGCTACCATTTTACAAGGTCCACACCAATCAGCATAAAAATCTATAATGCAGGGAAGATCACCTTCATATTTCCAATCCTTATTTTCCTCGTAGTTAAAAACTTTTTTTAAAAAAGCGTCTTTTGTCAAATGTTCCATAATTCAAATTTATTTTCTAATACTGTTTATTATTGGAATCAAAATCCCAATCATTTGTTATTATTAATGACCATAATATATTATTGAACATATGATCATATTGTCATGAATATAACGAACTTTCTATAATAATGGTTTCATACATTTTGAATTTTATAGATAAAAAGATTTTATTAATAGGCAAAATGAAACTCCCCATTAAAATCAAGTAACCTGCTGGATAATAAATATAAATTGAATATATTTAGGTTTTTTCTGGCTTATGAAAACACTTTATTTAGTACGTCATGCCAAGTCAAGTTGGGAGTTTTCTGATTTATCTGATTTTGAAAGGCCATTAAACAATAGGGGAAAGAATGATGCTCCTGTGGTTGGAATATTTTTAAAATCCCAACAAATTTTACCTGATCTGATGTTGAGCAGCCCAGCTGTACGGGCATTGCATACAGCCACTATTATAGCAAGAGAAATTGGATATCATCAGAATATTCAAGTAAATGAAAAGATGTATCATGCGCATACTCCAGAATTGTGGCGCATAGTCAAATCTGTTCCCGATAAAGTCAATGAATTAATGATCTTTGGTCATAATCCATCATTCACGGAATTTGCCAACGAAATGGTGACGCAAGTTATTGACAATCTCCCCACATGCGGGGTATTTGCGGTAAGTTGGCATATCAAAAGTTGGAATGACATAAAAAAAGGAGAAGGGAAATTCAAGTTTTTTGAATTTCCCAAAAATTTAAAATAAGAATAAGGACAGTAATTAAATACTAAAGTTCTGCCTTTACTTCAATGATTTTTAGGTATTTAATGGCAATATCCCATAATTGTTCGTAAGGCAAAACCTCCAATTCTTCATAAACATCGCCAGCCATATCTATTTCCTTCAGTTTGGTAGCAAGATATTTGGTTTTCACTTTTATTGTTCTGATATCGTGGCCACATTTTGCCACTGTGGTAAGCAGTTTATAAAAAACTTTTGATCTTTTGCTGAAACTTTCAACACAATATTTAGCTACATATTTAGTATATTCCTCTACCGGACTGCCAATATGCCCAATTTTATCTTCTTTGAGATAATTTAAAAATTGTAAAACAAGTATAGCTGTGTTCAGGCCTGCTTTACTTTTATCAAATTCGGGTATTTCGACAAAATACCGGTTGTAATCATAATTTTTCAGCAAGCTTTCATCAGGGGCAAGAAAATATAAATATCCCCGATAGATATTCCATCTTTCCTGATCGGCTTCTGGTAATTTATCAAAAAAGGTATTGATAGTAATTTTTTGGATTATACTGGTTGCCAGGTCTACATATTTTGTGTGCATGGCAAGCAGGAAATAATTTTCCATAAACGCGAACCAACTGACCGATGATCTTGAAAATTCTCCCAGGGTTTTTTCTGCGTATTTCAAACCGTTGGTATAATCTTTTGCTTTAAGATGGGCATACAACCGCATCTGTTTATTCAGATTGATATTGAATCTTTTATAATTCAATTTCGAATACTCGTAATCATTATCCACTTCTTTGGTTAATTCAATTATCTCTTTGAAATTGCCATTAAGTTGCAGGTACAATAGCCTGAGTTGATAATAATTTTCAAAAATTTCAAACGAATTTTCTTTTTCCAACAATTCTTTCATTCGTTGAATGGCAATCTCGGCATTTTCCAGATTTTTTTTCCGTGAATGGTTCGATTTACTCAATAATATTTTATAATAGGAATAAGTATCCCTCGCCTCCTCTTCTATAGCATAAATACTCCGATAGTGCTGGATTTCTTCATTTACGTTTTTAAAATGAATTGGCCGGAAATGTGCGGTATGCACTGCTTTTAATAACTCAAGACACGAAATGGTAATATAGGTAAATTCACCCTCCTGAGAAAGATAAAGGCATTTATTTAGTAATTTTTCTGCCACATCAGCTTCACCTTCATTGATCAGTATGCGGGAAAAGTACAACAATCGCATACACTCTTCTTCATATTTATTGGATGAATTGATATGTTCGTCTTCAAAATCAAGGAAATATAAATGATTCAACATTTTTTGTTTTACCCTTGATTTTAACATTTTATATCTATGATCCGGCTCATCGGCATCATATATACCAACTGAAGCGTCCCGATCTGTCATGAATTCACCTGATTGGGTCCTCAAAAAAAGCTCCAATTCTTTGCCGTATGCTTCAATATCTTTATTGAAATATAGCAGAGGGATGTTTTTTTGTCCCCGTTTGGTTATAAGGTTAACCAAAGTCTTAAAATCTTTCATAAATTACCTCCTGTAGAATTCTCAGATCTACACCCAACAATAGCGGGATTTAAATAAATTAAATAACTCAATAAACTAATAAAATAAAATGAGGGCTGATTTATTTGATTCTCTTTGGTCCTAAAAAAACAAGATTCCATGAAGGGAAATTTGTCATGGCAATATTAAGAAATTATGTGGTTAGATAAACAAAATTTCTTATTTTTTTTCTAAAATTTCTTATTAGGTCTGTATAACACTGGCATATATAACATTTCCACATATATAACAATTGCACTTGTATAATTCATTTCATGATGCTTTGCAAAATAATATATTGACAAAATTAGAATAGCAGAGCAAAAGTTATGATTTTTATTGTCTCATCAAAAAATTTCATCCCACCCAAATGTTCTTCCAATATTTTGTTTTTATCTATTGTTAGGCAATTAACATTTTATTCACACTATAGCTTTGTGGGAGTTAAATTGAGTTTTTTTAAAATATATTTTATTTCATCATAATTTAGTAATTTATCGAAGGCCAACTTCAATTAATAATGTATTTTTTTTCAAAAATGTAAAACAAACTGGTACATAATGTAATATCTATTAAAAGATGGCAGTTAAAAAATGAATGGGATCATGTAGTTTTATGATCTGTTATATTTGAAATAAATTCAATCTTACTGGTTACAATTTTTGAAGGCGCGGTATTAACTAATGAAAGATACGGAAGTTATAGCCAAAATTAGCAATGGCGATGAAAAGGCACTTGATTACCTGTATAAGAAACATTACAGGATGATGGTGAAGCTTGTCATCTCCAATAACGGAACCGAAGAAGAGGCAAAAGACATTTATCAGGAAGCTTTAATTGTTTTTTGGCAAAAGGTAATTGGTGGCAATCTGGTACTTACTTCCAAAATCAGTACTTTTTTGTACAGCATTTGCCTGAACCTGTGGCGTAAGGAATTGGACAGAAAAAGTAGACTATCTCATGATGAAAAGGATGAGATAGAATATATAGATAGCGATAAGGCTGAAAGAGTAAAGATAGTGAATGAATGTATAAATGCCTTAGGTGATAATTGTCGTAAAATATTGACCTATTATTATTTTGATGGAATGGCAATGAGTGACATTGCAGAAAAATTGGGTTATGCAACGACAGATACCGCTAAAACAAAAAAATACAAATGTAAAAAAAGGCTTGACCTTTTGATAAAATCAAGATACAAAGCAAGTGACTTTTTGGATTAATTATGGCAAAACATCAACTGGAGTTAATAGAACGATATCTTGAGCATAAAATGAGCGCTGCCGAAATGGCCGAGTTTGAAAATGCTTTGTTACACGACCCACTTCTAAAAAATGAAGTTGAGTTGCAAAAGGATATCATCAATTCAATCAAGTCTTACCGAAAAACTGAAATAAAAGCACGGCTTGATCAGATCAATGTAAATACTGTCCCACAATTTGGAAATCTAGCTAAAATTGCAGCTTCGGTTAGTATCACTTCAATGGTAATATGGGGAGCATTTACTTATTTTAATAATGAAACAACCGATATTGTAAAAATAGACATTCCTGCTGTTCAATCCACGGAAATGGTGGAAAAGCTTCCTGACATGCCTATGGTTCAATTATCCGATGAACCTGTAGAAGTTATAGAAGAAACACCAAGACCTCCGGTCAATGTAGCTAAAAACACAACTTTGGAAAGAGAATTTTATATTCCGAAAGTGCAGGTGCCGGATATCATGTTGAATTTTGAAGATACCTCCCCGTTTATCGAAGATGGGGATCTGGATAAGACTACTGATGCCAGCATTAATACTTTCGACGATGCAATGTCACTGGAGATAAAAGTACAGGAACTTCCTGGAAGAAGAAATCAGTTTCTATATCAGAACTATGACGGCAAATTATATCTTTATGGCCGTTTCTCAGCCTCACCGTATGAATTGATCGAATTGAATACGGAAAATGGCAGACGATTATTCCTGCAATATGATGGCTCTTATTATTCAATAATGCCTGATCAAAAGGATATCGTACCTTTGGAAAGCATAAGTGATAAATCGCTCATCAAAGAACTTAATATTCTAAAAGAAGCGCGACATCAGTAATTATATTATTTATTATCTGAGATAATACTTTATAGGAATAATAGTTAGTAAAATAAGCTAACTTTGTTCCTATTTTAGTTTAAAGCCATGTCAGCACAACATACAAAGTTCAAAAAGAAAAAAAGACTTGGAAGTTATCCTTTTGTAAGTGTTGTATTCAGCATTACGCTTGCCTTGTTTGTAATAGGTTTGTTTGGTTTGCTGATTATCCATGCAAAAAATCTATCCGAAGTGATTCAATCAAACATGGAAATGCAGGTTTATCTTCAGAAAAATATAGCTGAAAACGAACGTAGGCAACTTCAGGCTATACTCTCTGAAAAAGATTATGTGTTAAAACAGGACAATATTCCTCAAATACAATTCATTTCAAAAGAAGAAGCCGCAAAACAATATTACGATGATACCGGTGAAGATGTAGTTGCTTTTTTAGGGGATAACCCCTTAAGGGATGCATATACTTTTAAAATAAATATCAATTATCAGGGAAGGGAAGAGATTCAGCAAGTGAAGAAAGATGTGGAAGCAATCAGTGGTGTTTTCGAAGCTACATACGCAGAAAATCTGGCTGATACAATTAATAATAATCTGGCAAAAATCTCGATTGTTTTAATAGGATTTTTCGTTTTTCTGTTGTTAGCAATTTCCATATTAATTAATAATACTATTAAACTGGCCTTATTTTCTCAACGTTTCCTGATTAGAAGTATGCAATTAGTAGGTGCAAAAAGCAGCTTTATAAAAAAGCCATTTTTGTCCCGTGCCATATTACATGGGCTTTTGGGAGGGTTATTGGCTTCTCTGCTCTTATATGGTTTATTAAGGTATGCCCAACAACAGATCGAAGGTCTTAATAAACTACAGCATCCGGATGAAATTTTGTTTTTATTTGGAATTTTATTATTTATGGGTGCTTTTATCGGATTTCTGAGTGCCTATAAAGCCATTCAGAAATATTTAAAATTATCTTTAGACGAATTATATTAAATGGACAAGAAAGACAAACTGGCCTTTAGTCGGACCAATTACATCCTGATGCTGGTGGGAATAGGTACCATCGTGCTCGGTTTTTTAATTATGACTTTGGATAAAGAACCACATGGTTTTGGTTTTTTGGGAATTACCTTAGGCCCGGTGGTGGTCATGATCGGCTTTATCGTTGAATTTTTTGCTATTATGGCAAAATCGAAAAAGTCAGAAAAATAGTAGAGTTATCAATTAGTATGGATCAGGATCAGTCAGAAGGCAGAGTATTATTAATTGATAAGCCGTACAGATGGACTTCATTTGACGTAGTGAAAAAAGTACGTAAATCATCCCCCCACAAAAAGGTAGGCCATGCAGGTACTTTAGATCCTCTTGCTACGGGTTTATTGATTTTGTGTACCGGCAAAATGACCAAAAAGATTTCCGACTTTCAAGACCAGGAAAAAGAATACACTGGAATCTTCGAAATTGGCAAAACCACACCTTCGGTAGATCTTGAAACTGCTTTTGATAGTGAAAGCCCCTATGACCATGTATCCGATGAGCAAATTTTGAAAACAGTAACATCATTTATAGGTATAATAGAACAGGTACCCCCTGTATATTCTGCAGTAAAAGTAAATGGTGAACGTCTATATGAAAAAGCCAGGAAAGGTGAAAATCCGGAGATCAAATCGAAACAGGTGCACGTCCGCGAATTTGAAATAACCTTAATTCAATTGCCTGAAGTTCATTTTCGAATAGTTTGCTCCAAAGGGACCTATATCCGCAGTCTCGTGAGAGATTTTGGTATTCAATTAAGTGTGGGAGCTTATTTAAAAGAATTGCGAAGGGTGCGAATCGGGAATTATCATGTAGATCAGGCTGAGGGGGTTTCAAAGGAAAAGTTCATTTTTTCATGAGGATTTACAATGGTATTCAAGAATTTGAGCAACTGAATTTTGCTGTGGTTACCATCGGATCATTTGATGGTGTACATATCGGCCATCAAAAAATTATTGAAAGGCTTATTTCTATCGCGAAAAAAAGAAATGGTGAATCTGTACTCATGACTTTTTGGCCTCATCCCAGACATGTTTTGAACCCTGAAGATAAAAGTCTGAAAATTTTGACCACCTTCTATGAAAAAGCTACCTTATTAGAACAATCTGGCATTGATCATCTGATAAAAATCCCTTTTACAGCCGAATTCAGCCAGCTAAGTTCAGCTGAATTTATAAAAATATACTTGTTGGCAAAGATCAACACCAAAGTATTGGTAATAGGGTATGATCACCGATTTGGAAAAAACCGGGAGGGAAGTTTTGAGAATATTAAAAGTAATTCTGAACAATATGGTTTTGAGGTGGAGGAAATTCCAGAACAGGATGTAAATAATGTCGCTGTAAGCTCAACCAAAATCAGAAAAGCTTTACTTGAAGGGGATGTGGATCTTGCAAGTAAATTTTTGGGTCGATATTATGCTATTACTGGTATGGTGGTCCCTGGAAATAAAATTGGCAGACAATTGGGTTTTCCGACTGCCAATATTTTGCCTGATAACGAATATAAACTTATACCAGGCGATGGCATTTATGCTGTAAGAGTGGAATTTGAAAATGTATTTTATGATGGGATGCTAAGTATAGGATTTCGCCCTACAATTGGCCTGTCAGATAGAACCATAGAAGTTAATATATTTAATTTTGATAAGGACATATACAACAACCAGCTTACCATTCATTTTATCTATAAATTTAGGGATGAAGCAAAATTTGAAAACTTGCATGAATTGCAACTTCAACTTCACAGGGATTACGAAACAGCAACAAGAATATTATCAAGGGTAGGAGACCGCAACGATTAAGGTGCAAATTCAACCTACCTACAAACTGTCTCATCACATTTTAGTTAAATAGATATCAAGAACGAATCAATAAATGAAAACTAAACTTTATCTACCTTTTTTATTTGCCATTATATTTATTATATCGGCATGCGACAAGAATAATGATTTAATCATATTTTCAATAGAGGATGACAAACAATTGGGGGCGCAGCTTGCTCAGGAAATTGCATCAAACCCTACCGAATATCCGGTATTGGATCCTGCCCAATACCCCGAAGCTTATAATTATTTAAATAATATTGTTGATAAAATATTATCATCAGATGCAGTTACATATCGCGATGAATTTGCATGGGAAGTTAGGATCATTGATCAGGACGTTAGAAATGCTTTTGCAGCACCTGGTGGATACATTTACGTATATACTGGTTTAATAAACTATTTGGAAAAGGAGGATGATCTGGCTGGCGTGATAGGACATGAAATTGCTCATGCTGATCAGCGGCATACCATAAAACAGCTTCAAAAGGTATATGGCCTTCAAATATTGTTGAGTATAGTTTTGGGCAATGATCCAGGGGCTATTAAGGAGATAGCAGCTGCATTGGCAGGAAATCTCACTATGTTGTATTTTAGTCGTGATGCAGAATCAGAAGCTGACGATTTTTCTGTACAATACCTTTCCTCTACTCCTTATCAATGCAATGGGGCAGCTTCCTTTTTTGAGAAACTAATTGAAAATGATGAAGCCAGCGACATTGCGCAATTCCTAAGTACACATCCATCACCTGAAAATCGGGTAGAAGCGATCAATTCTAAAGCAAATGAGGTGAATTGCTCCATTTCACCATATGATCCAGATAGTTATCAGGAATTTAAAAATATGTTGAAATAACATACGATTTTTTCTGTTTTGAGAAATCCGTATACTTGTAAAAAATGTTTTTAAATGAAGAAGACCACCATTAA
>JAEWLI010000016.1 GCA_023393375.1 Bacteroidota bacterium | reverse complement strand
ATAAAAGCTTAAGGCTGGAATGCTTTCAGCTTTCAGCTTCTGACTTTCAGCTTATTTAGTGCAAAGTTCAAAGATGAAAGCTCAAAGCTGGTTTTTCTTGATATTAAGTTTTGTCTCATTTGTTAGTTCAAAGGTGAAAGCTCAAAGATCACTTTCAGCTCTTTTTAATCCATCAATCCATAAATCCAATGAATCCTAATTCAGACATTTTTTCCTTCCGTTTCGTGAAGACACGAACCGGGGCGGAAGTCATCATTAGTAACGATAATGTAATTGTATTTTAATGCATAAGTCCAAATATCAATATCTCTAGCTGGAATGGGCAGTGTTTCAATGCTTCTGATATGTTTGGAGTCTGGGAAAGCGTCTTTTAAATATTTTTCTAATCGCCAAGATAGATTATCGTCAAACAATAATTTCACCTTTTTTTAAAATTTAACTTACGGTTATTTTAGTAAGGTTTTCTCTTTTAGCGGCAAATGAAAGTGCTGCCAAGATATGTTCTTTGGTAATTTCTGGAAAATCCTCATATATATCTTCATAAGTCATTCCCGAAGCAAGCCATTGTAAGATATCTACTACCGCAATTCGTGTATTGGCAATACATGGTTTGCCAAAACGTATTTCAGGGTTGATGGTGATATAGTTTTGAAAGTTATCCATACTACTGTAAACGTTTAGAATTAATTGTGGTTGGGAATCAAAATGTAGAACGAACCAAGTTAGGGTCAACCTATTTCAGGCAAGCTCATTTGCTCAATTTTAAGTTTTAACTCTTAGTTTTAAGTTCAAGTGCTAGGTTGTTAATTCCTTTCAGCTTCTGACTTTCAGCTTTTTCAACTCACCGACTCAACTTTTCAACTAACCAAAAACTACTTTCAGCTTCGCTATGAACTACGAACTATGAGCTACGAACTATGAGCTATGAACTATGAGCTATGAGCTATGAACTAACTCCCAACCCTTTCTATTACAATGGGCATTGCCAATCTATAGAAAAACAGACCTATCACATACAACACCAATGCAATCACGGTGATCAACCAAAAGGAACTGATACCTGTATTGGGCATATCCAACAACCATGCCCTTGTGGTGGTCAACACGGGAGCAATGGGATTGTACTGCATCAACTGTGCCGCTAACCCCGACCGTGGATGCGGATAGATGACGGGCGTTAAATAAATGCCAAATTGTAAAACCACGGCGATCAGCCGGGTGATGTCGGTATATAACATGCCTATGGGGGTAAGCAATATGCCAACGGCATTTCCCAGGATCATCAATGCCACAAATCCTACCAAACATAACAGTGCAGACACAGGAGGCAAATACTGGTAAAAGGCAAAAATACCCACCAGAAGTCCCAGCTTAATCGTGGTATTGAAAAATGTTTCGTACATCCCTGATAACAACAAGGACTCACGGGGAAAATTGATTTTTGCCAACATTGACTTACCACCCGCCACACCTTTTAAAGGTGCATTCACACTTTCGGTGAACATCTGCCACAAGAGGGTGCCCGTTAACACAAACAATGGATATGGTACTCCCGGATCGGCAATGTTTACAATGCTCTGGCTGTTGAGGAATACCCAAACCATTGAGGTGACCAACGGTGGTAGTACAGACCACACATAACCTAGCATGGACTGACGGTACTGAGCTTTAATATTTCGTTTGGCCAGTCGCAATCCCAATGAATGGGCTTGACCCAGGTCGGCGAATACATCTTTTAGCAGTTTAATTGGGTGCCTGACACCTGATTCAGGAGAATAAACTGTTGTTTTTAAGTGTTGATCCATTGTTGTTTAAGTTGGTTAGCTGGTGAGTTGGTGAGTTGGAATAGCTCATAGCTCGTAGTTCATAGCTGATAGCTTGACCCTGCCTAATATTCTTCTTTACTCATTCAGAATTCAGAAATCAGAAATCATTATTCAGAATTCTGAAATCATTTATTGATTTGTGAATGATGAATTGTGATATGCGATTTACGATTTATTTGTACTCTCGGAATATGATACTCATAATTCAGAAATCACTATTCATAATTCAATAATCATTCTTTGATTTGCGAATGACGAATTGCGATATGCTATGATTAAACATCAGTGCGCATTAAAATCGTTTCTCATTTACCAAAATATTGTTAAAACCTAAAAAGGTTAATTTCGGTGACCAATAGAAAATCTTTATGATTTAAAGTGGCAATTTCTGCTAAACCTGATGAAAGCATTATAGAAACTATTTCTATATCAAATACCCTATTCCCACTCGGTTTATACTTTAATATAAGCTCCTCAAAAATCTTCATGCTTATCTCATTGGGATATAGTAGGGTGACATTTGTTAAAAGGGAGTTATAGAAAGTCCAGATTAAATGGCTATCAATATTTAACTTCGAGCATACAGCGAAATATTCAGAAATATTCTTCGAGGTAGTAAATAATTGTTCTTCCCCATAAAGTAATCTAACACATTTATCATGATACTCCGAATCGGCATTTAAAGCATAGATAAATACATTCGTATCAATCAGGACGTTAGTCATGTGCAAAATCCCTGATGTTGATTTGATCCAGATTTTTTCCCAATTTTACTGAACCTATTCCCTTCCACTTTTTCTTAATGGTCAGTTCTTCCAATTGGGATGAGGTATTTAATGAATCGACAAGAAGCTTTATAAGCTCTTTTCTTTCGGCTATAGAAAGGGATTGAGCATCTTTTAATACTTTTAATGTTTTACTCATAACAATCCTAATTATAGTTCCAGTGAAGTAGGTTTTACGTATCTGACAGGATTTTGTTTACTGTGTGAACTCAGCTTGAGAATTTCAGAAATCACTATTCATAATTCAGAAATCACTTTTTGATTTGTGAATGACGAATTACGATATGCGATTTACAATTTATTTGCACTCTTGGAATATGTGATTCATAATTCAGAAATCCTCGTAACTTTTTATCTGTTGTTCAATGTAATGATCAAGGCAATCACCGACAAGGAAGAACTCAGGATACCAAGCGTAGACGTAAGCCGTGGCAAGGTATAACGAGTGGTGCTCCTCGCTTGAAGTGGTGGGATAATGATCATGTCGTTGGGTTGAATAAAAAAATTGCCGGAATTCAGGATATCCTCATCCAACATATTCAAGTAAATGATTTGAGTATTACCTTCATTTTGTCGTACAATCTTGACCTGAGTCCTGTCAGCTACTTCGGTGAGATTGCCCGCCAATAAAATAGCTTCAAAGATATTCAACTCAGGATTGTAACTGGTATACCGTCCTTCATTGTTGATCTCGCCAAGAATGGTATAATGGAAATTTAGCAATTGGATGCGCACCATGGGCGTCTCATAATATCCAATGAGCGATTCTCTGATCAATTCCTCTGCTTCACTGATGGTCAAACCTGCTAATTTCAATTGCCCAATTTGTGGCAGCTCAATGGTGCCATCCATCTTTATCTTAAAACCTGAATTGAGCCTGTCCATCAAAATGGCTGTTCCTGCACCACCACTGCTCAAATTTCCCAGGTTACCTAAATTTGCCGTGCTTTGAGTAGTGCGTTCACCTGTAGTAGGGCTACCTTGTGAATACTGATTCAATTGCCTGATGCTGCCCAGTTGCATTTCGTATTTGCTGATGAAGTTGAATTCTTCTTCAGTGATACTGGCTACGCGTAGGCTAATGATATCTTCTCCTTTAAGTCGGTAAACCTCTTTTTTCAACTGATAGGTCCGAAGAACACTATCAGTAGGAAAAGATCTTTTCAACTCGTTTTTGTGCTGCATATAAACGATCTTGCGGTTGGGCACGCAGGAGGAAACCAAGATAACGGCAATAATCAATGTAAAGAATACAGGGGATTTTATGTTCATTCAGCTAAAATTTTCTATGGATTATTGAAGTACTGGTTCGAATAATTGGATTAATACAGATTTATTAATGATAATCTTTGTTTCTGTTTTATAGGAATGATTAATTGGAAAACCAACTTCAACCTTTCACCCCCATTCTTTGCCACCACTTTAATTTGTCCTCGTCTTCGTCATAATAGCCATATCCACCATTGCCATAACCGTATCCATACCCGGAAGTATAGCCATAATTCATTTTTGAAAAATCTACATCGTTAAATAGTATGCCCATGTTGGAAATCTTTCCTGATGTATACATGTCGGTAATGGCAGCAAGTGAGTCTTTTAACGTTCGACCTTGACGAACTACCAGAAGGTTGATATCTGTATATTTTAATAATTCGATAGAGTCGGAGACCAATCCTATCGGCGGGGTATCAATAATGACCACCTCAAAGTTTTTACGAAGATATTCCATCATCCCCCCCATTTTGTCAGATGTAATCAGTTCAGCCGGATTTGGGGGGACATCTCCACCGGGTATAATGAAAAGCATCTGGTCTTCAATGGGATATATTACTTTTTCGATGCTTACAAATCCTGCCAGATAATTGCTTAACCCTTTGTAGTCCCTCATATCAAAATTTTTGGACAACGTGGGTTTTCTCATATCGGCTCCTAATAATACGGTTTTTTTACCGGTAAGCGCAAATGCATAAGCCAGATTAATGGAACAGAAGGTTTTCCCTTCATTGCTGATCGAGGAGGTGATCAGGCACACTGTATGGTTTTTTTCTCCTTTGTTAAGGTATTGCAAATTAGCCCGGATACTTCTGAATGATTCGGAAACCACCGATTTTGGTTTTTCTTTGATCACAATATTGGATTTGGCTATGCTGTGACCAATATTTCCGATCAACGGAATATTCGTACCTTTTAGAAGATCGTCTTTGGTAATGATCTTGTTATTGAACATGTCTTTTAAATAGATAAATCCAATGGGCAGGCCTAATCCTAAGATGATGGCAATCAAATAATTTTTATTTTTATCCGGTTTGATTGGCAATGAGCTGTATCCTGGAGATGTTACAATCTGATAGTCGGATGTGGTGGAAGCGCGGGTGATATGGGCATTTGTACGGCGGGAGATCAGTTCATTAAATAAATTATTATAAATAGCACGCATTCTTTCCAATTCCGAAAACTCCCTGGATTCTGCCTGTGATCCTTTGATCGTACCATAATAAAATCTGGCCCTTTCATTGATTTGTTCCAATTTCATTTGGTTGGCGGCCTTGAGTTCATTTATGCTCTCATAAATATTTTGTTCAATTCTTTCAAAAGCGTCACTTTTCTTGTTAACAACCGGGTTCAGGTAATTAAATTCATTCCTTTTGTTCTTTTCCTCCCATTTAGCGGCAATATAATCGTTAACCAAATCAGTTAACAAAGGTGCATTCAATCCTATCACATTAGGTGCAAATACCACAGAATCCCTTTTCTCCTGAATGTACTCAGTTATATAATCATAGTATTTATTGGTCAACAGCACATCTGCTTCCAAACGATCTAATTCATTAAGTCTTTCGTACATTATGGAGGGCCCATTGATCAGCTCCCGATTGGCCAATTTGTAATTATCAATGCGGTTCTGGTATGACAAAAGGGTATCGGCAATGCCTACAATATAATGGTTTATAAAATCAATTGTATTGGTCAGGTGTTCATTCTTATCCTGTAATCCTTTCTCAATAACTACATTGAGGTAAGTTCGTAAAAATGCCAGGTCTTTGTCCGGCATATCACTTTGCATGTTCACATTTAATATTGCTGAACCTTTTTGGGCCCAATTGATAGACAATTTATTACGATATTCCGACAATAAGGATCGAGGGTTGTTGATGATAAAATAATAGTAGTCAGTGCCTCTACTGGCTGTAGTATTTTGATTGATGGTGAATTTCCATCCTTTCAAGTCATATGGTCTGCCAAAGAAAAACTCCTTTCCGGTGAGTTCTTTTTGCAAATCTGCATTTTCCGTTTCGAGGGTATATTTGCCATTTTTGGAATGAATGAAGATTGGGTGGCCATAAGGGATGGAAGTAGATGTTGAGTCAAGGATGACTTTAAAATTAAAAGGTCCATATATTTCCGTTGTCTTAAATCTACCTTTTACAAAATATGAAATACCAAAATCAAGACGTTTTAATGTTTCTTCAATTTTATCTTGTGACTTCAGGAAAGGAATTTCCTGGCTCACCTCAATGTTTTGACGAAAAATATTTTCTTCAATTACTCCCCCTAACTGACCTGTGCGGTTCTGATCGAATTTTTTAGTAATGAAGCTGGCACTAATTACGTAGACCTGCTTGGTATAACGGTTGAAAGCAAAAGCTGTGATCACTGCAATAATCAAAACACCCAATATCAGGTACCAATACCGCATGACTTTGCCAAGAAATTTCTTTACATCGTCAAGATTATCGCTTTTTTCCCAGGGTTGATTATCCACAATTTTAGTAATTGACCAATAAATCTATGAAAAAATTCAGATATTTAATCATTTGGAATGATTAACAATCATGAAACGGAATAAATATGTTCATATTTTATGAATAACATACAAAATGGCTGCTTCAAGCCTCTTAACTCTGCCAGATCAGGAGAAAATTACCATTGGCTTGTATTTTTGAAAAATCAGCCTGAGAATAGATCAGGTATCTTACTTTTCTCCTGATATATTTTTCAGCTTTATCAATGCAATTGATCAGATAGGACTGGTCGATATCCCCAACAAATATCAGGTCCAGGATTTCGTTGTCAGTGCCTTTTACCATTTCCCCTGTCAGATACACGGCCTGTAGATTGCCCAGTCGTTTGGCAATGCTTTCCACGATCACATCCAAACCAATAAATTTTCTCACAATGCTGTTGATCTCGCCATATAAAGGATGTTGCTGGTTTACCTGGAATAGCCGTTTATTTCCATTGTGTGTAGATAACAGCATGTTGGCTTTCTCCAGCCGGTTCAGTTCCAGCCGGATGGCATTAGATGATTCCCCAAATTCCATCTCCAAGCCCCGCAGATAAGCGCAGTTTTCGGGATTTAGAAAGAACTTCAAAAGAAGTTTGATTCGGGTCTTGGATGTAATTAGCGCGTCTAAAATTACGGTTGGGATTAGGTTTTAATCATCCGGGGTACAGCTTCGCCACGTCACTCCCATGCAGCGAAAAATAAAGAATGAGTAAAAAAATTACTCAAAATTAATAGAGAATAAATAAATGATGCAAGTATTTTCTCAATTATCGGTTGGAGATATTCTAAAAGTGGGCAAAGATACAACAAAGTTTGAAAGTTCAAAGTTGAAAGCTCAAAGGGGTAAGCTCGTAGTTCATAGTTCGTAGAAGTCATTACAAACCTTTAAAAACAGATGATTTGCATTGCGTCATTAGAATTGAAAGTTGAAAGTGAATATAACCTATTCTTGAATTTTAAATTAAGAAGTTAAAATTTGATATTGAGAAACATCCGCTCATTTTGGGCTTTGAACTAAATAAGCTGAAATTCAGAAGCTGAAAGCTGAAAGGAATTAACAACCCAGCTTTGAACTTAAAACTAAGAGTTAAAACTTAAATTGAGCAAATGATCTTGCCTGAAATAGGTTGACCGCTAAATTGAATAAATTTACACGGTTAACAAAGACAAAAATGGCAAAAAGAAAAGATTTTAAGATGAGTATTTCTCAAAGACAAAGTAGAAGTTTTAGTGAA
>JAEWLI010000158.1 GCA_023393375.1 Bacteroidota bacterium | reverse complement strand
CATCACATCTATTTCTTCTGCACTTAAAGCCTTAAATTCATCAATCATTGTTTTTCCCTTTTAGCAATTCGATCTTCTAAATTAAAATAAAAATTCTTAATCTTTACAATTTGTTTGAAAATCCCTGGTACTCATCATACTAAATTGATAAGTTGGCTGATATTGGATAGCCACATCAATGAATACATTTGCCATTTCTTACATGTATCATATAATAAATGCAAAGAAATGAATAATCTCTTTGGGTTTTTTTACTTTTAGAGTAATTTTAAACAACCAGATTATAAATACCCAAAAACAGGATGCTTAACGATAAACCGGTTAAAATTTATGTAATTGAAGACGATCCCACGTATGTAAAATTTTTGCTTTATCTTTTAAATCTTAATCCTGATCACATGGTTAAGGTTTTTCAAAGTGGAAGAGATTTTTTAGAATGCATGCATGAGAAACCGGATATTATTACTCTCGATTATTCGCTACCTGATATCGCTGGCGAAGATTTAATGCGAAAAATAAAAGATTTTGACCCAAGTATTCCGGTATTGGTAATCTCCGCCCAAGAAAAAGTAGGAACTGCGGTAAAACTTCTCAAATTAGGCGCATACGACTACATTACCAAAGATGAAGAAACCAAAGAAAGGCTTCTAAATTCGATAAACAATGCCAGAAAAAACATCTCTCTTATCAATGAGCTGAATTACCTAAAGCAGGAGATTTCAGAAAAATATGAATTTGGAAAGAGCATTATAGGGAATTCGCCTGCAATTAAAAAAGTTTTTGAGCTACTCGAAAAAGCGGTCAAGACAAATATTACTGTATCTATCGCCGGTGAAACAGGTACAGGCAAGGAATTGGTGGCCAAAGCCATCCATTACAATTCTCAAAGAAAAAATAAACCATTTATCCCTGTAAATATTGCAGCTATTCCTAAGGAACTAATTGAAAGTGAACTCTTTGGTCATGAAAAAGGGTCATTTACCGGTGCTTTTGCACGTAGGGTAGGTAAGTTTGAGGAAGCTCAGGGAGGGACAATATTTCTTGATGAAATTGGGGAAATGGAATTAAGTTTGCAAGCAAAGCTATTACGAGTGATTCAGGAAAAGGAAGTTACAAGAATCGGTGGTAATACAACAGTCAAGCTGGATGTAAGAATTATAGTTGCCACGCACCGTGATTTGGCAGAAGAAGTTAAAAAAGGTGCATTTAGGGAGGACTTATACTACCGATTGTTAGGATTACCCATTTTACTTCCTCCGTTGAGAAACAGGGGCAATGATATAATAATTCTTGCCAAATTTTTCCTTGATCAGTTTTGTGTAGAAAACAATTTGGGAAGAATGGTCATAACCAGGCACGCACAAGATAAGATCATGAATTATTCGTGGCCGGGCAATGTTCGTGAGCTTAAATCAGTAGTTGAGTTGGCTTGCGTAATGGCTAATGCAGGTGAAATAGTTCCGGATGATATCAAATTCAATAGCATCGCTAAGGAGGAAAGCTTTATCAGGGAAGAGCTTTCATTAAAAGACTACAACTATAAGATAATTCAATATTTTTTGGAAAAATACGATAATAATGTGATGAAAGTTGCAAAAAAGTTGGATATTGGCAAGTCCACAATTTATCGATATATAAAAGAAATTGAGGAGAAAAATCAGGAGAAATTAATAGACTATAATTAAGATCGAAATGGCAACTACAAATTTAGATTACCTACGAAGTATCTGTGATGATGATCAGCGTTTTATGAAAGAAATGATAGTAACATTTTTAGAATTAACGCCAATGCTCATTGCCCAGATGCAAATATTAGCCAAAGAACAAAAATGGCAAGAATTGAGCAAAACGGCTCACCAATTAAAACCATCTCTTCAGTTTATGGGTATGGACGCTACCCGGAATACAGTAAGGGAGTTGGAAGATTACTGTTCCTTATCACCCGATTACTCAGTTGTTTCAAAATCAATAAATAAAATAGGTGAAGCATGTAAAATTGCTTTTTCTGAATTGAATGGTGTAATGAAAAATGGTTTCGTTTCAGTATAATTTTACAGTACTTATTACTTATTTTATTTCAATCGGCTGCCTACAATTTCCAAGGTGTCTTGTGCTATAATTAATTCTTCATTTGTAGGCACTACCAATACTTTCAGTTTTGAATTTTGGTTATGGATCAAACCCTCAGAACCGTGTACAGTACTGTTTTTAATCACATCAAGTGATATGCCCAGGAATTCCATATTAGAACAAACTGCTTCTCTTATAAATGTGGCATTTTCTCCTATCCCTCCTGTGAATACAAGTGTATCTGCCCCACCCATTGCTGCAAGATATGAACCAATATATTTCTTAATTCTATAGCAATACATATCAATTGCTAATTGAGCCCGTTTATCTCCTTTGGTGGCAGCATTATGAATTTCCCTCATATCAGAAGAGATTCCTGACACACCCAACATCCCACTATGCTTGTTTATTAATGTATTTGCGGCATTGATACTGATTTCTTCTTTGTTGATAATATGAGTTAAGACCCCCAAGTCTAAATCACCGGAACGGGTTCCCATCATCAAGCCTTCTACTGGAGTTAATCCCATGGAGGTATCAATAGATTTGCCATTCTGAATAGCAGTGATTGAGGCACCATTCCCCAAATGACAGGTAATTATTTTTTGTTTATGGAAATCAACCCCAAGGATTTCACATGCCCGCACTGAGACATATCGATGACTTGAACCATGAAAACCATATCTACGTAAACCATATTTTTTATATAAGGAATAAGGAATGGCGTATGTATATGCATAATCAGGCATAGTTTGGTGAAAAGCTGTATCGAATACGGCCACCTGTGGCACATCAGGAAGTAGCTCCTTCATAGCATTGATGCCTTTTAAGTTTGGTGGATTGTGAAGTGGGGCTAGGTCGATACAATCTTCAATATTATCTATGACTTCTTCTGTAATCAGAACACTGTTTTTGAATTTTTCAGCTCCATGTACTACCCGATGGCCTACAGCATTAATTTCATTCAACTCGTTGATTGCACCGTGCTTTTTGCTCACCAAAACACCCAATATATATTCTATCCCTGCCTGATGATCAATTACTTCACCTACCAGCTTTACCTTATCACCATCATTCCGGTGATTTTTTAAAAAAGAGCCATGTAAACCAATTTTTTCTATCCCTCCTTTAGTCAATACTTCCTTCTTTTCCATATCGAAAAGCTGATACTTGATGGAAGAACTGCCACAGTTTAATACCAATATTTTCATCTCTATGCTTTATTACTCTTTACCTATCTTATTGCCCTCTTCGTCATATTCATAAAACCCTCTACCGGTTAACCGCCCTAAACGATTGGCACGAACTAATTTTCTCAATAGTGGAGATGCTTTATATTTAACATCACCAAATTCTTTGTACAGATTGTCCAACCATCGTGAAACCTTATCAAGGCCAAGTTTATCAGCCATCGCAAAAGGACCGTAGGGAAGTCCGAAGCCGAGTGTCATTGTTGCATCAATATCTTCCATTGTACCCACACCTTCCATCAGTATTTCGCAAGCTTCATTGATCCATGGCACCATCAGGCGTGTACTGATAATTCCTGGAGATTCTATCACAGGAATTACTTGTTTATCCAATAACCTGGCAAATCTGCACACACGCTGGTAAACCTCTTCTGAAGTATACAACCCTTTCACAACTTCTACAATCCTGGCCTCAGGTGCGGGTGAAAGGAAATGAAAACTGACACATCTTTCAGGATTATCCAATTCAGATGACAATTCTGTAATGACCAATGTAGAAGAATTGGTAGCTATGATGGTATCTGAGCTTACATTTTTTTCTATGTTTTTAAATAATTGTTTTCTTAGGTCAACACTGTTTTCTCTTGTTTTTGATTTGACTGCTTCAATAACAATATCGCAATTATTTAATGTCTCGTATTTTACAGAACCACTTATTCTGGACATGATTGCCCTCTTCTCACTCTCCGTCATCCCCCATCGCTCAATCATTCTATCCAGGTCTTTCGCTAAATCTTTGTAAGCCTGGTCGATTTTTAGATCCGATAACTCCACAAATACCACTTCCAATCCATGAGTACTTACCATACGGGCTATACTTTGACCTACTTGACCACAACCAACTAATCCAATTTTATTAAAAGAACCGGTCTTTTGTTGATTTGAAGTATTTGCCTTTTTCAGGGCATAATGTTCTATTGGTTCAATAATCTCTTCCATGCTATTCCTGTTAAATTTCAATCGCGTTGTGCCTGACAAACTGTTATGGCAATTAGGCTAAATATATCATTTGCTGAACAACCCCTCGACAAGTCATTGACTGGTGCGGCCATACCTTGAAGTATTGGGCCAATTGCTTCTGCGTGTGCCATGCGTTGAACTAATTTGTATGCGATGTTTCCGGAGGAAAGATCGGGGAATACCAACACATTTGCAGTACCGGCTATTTTGCTACCAGGGGCTTTCTTTTGCCCGATACCGGGAACAATGGCAGCATCGGCTTGTAATTCACCGTCGACCTGAAGCTCAGGGTATAGACTACGGGCTATTTCAGTTGCTTTTATCACCTTATCTATTACAGGATGGTTAGCACTTCCTTTTGTCGAAAAACTTAACATTGCTACTTTAGGCTCCAGTTTGGCAATACTCCTGGCGGTTTGCGCACTTGAATAGGCTATTTGAGCCAATTGTTCAGCAGTAGGGTCAGGATTTACGGCACAATCAGCAAAAACCATTACACCATTTTCGCCAAAACCAGTATCGGGAATAATCATAATAAAAGCCCCTGAAACCACACTTACACCCGGTTGCGTTTTTATATATTGAAATGCAGGCCTTAACACGTCAGAGGTAGCATTGATTGCACCTGCTACTTCACCATCAGCATCCCCTGTTTTGATCATAAGTGCTCCCAAATATAATGGATCTTCGATCAACTTTCTTGCCTCTTCTTCAGTTAAGCCTTTTGATTTGCGGGCATCCAGCATGAGTTGAATATACTCATATTTTCTTTCATGGGAAGTAGGATCTACGATCTTCGCTCGTGCAATGTGCTCATAATTTCTGTTCCGCGCTTCGTTGTATATTCGGTCAGGTTGACCAATTAAAATGATATCAGCAATACCTTTTTCAATTGCCGTGTTTGCAGCTCTAAGCGTCCTCTCTTCCATGCCCTCTGGAAGAACTATTCTTTTTCTGTCTTTTTGAGCTTTGTTGATTATTTTTACAAGTAAACTCATACCTAACAATAAAACCTCTTTTTGGTAGGCAAAATTAGGGAATATATTTTAGGATTAATTTTTTTAAAGCATTTTTAAACCAATGCTTTTCAACAAGGACAGGATAATTGAAGGAGTTGTATTTATTTAATTAGAGAAGTGCTTAGAAATAGAGATGCGATTTGATAAAAGTTGTGATTTAATTACACTATTTCCCAATCATTACTTCGGTTGATTTGACAATTGCCGAAGCTTCATCACCAATTTTAATTCCCATTCCTTCCAGCCAATCCAAAGAAACAATTGAGGTAATGATATTTCCATTCCCAAGATCCAGTTTTATTTTGGCTGTTATTACTCCTGGTTGCACATCAACTACTTTTCCTTTCAATATATTGCGTGTATCAATCTTCATTTTTCCAGGCTCCCCCCGTTAAAAGCATAAATGTACACAGTTTAAAAATGCTATACAATTATTACAGTAAATATTATAATATATATATAAAATAGGAAAATATTTGTTAGAGGGAGTTGCCCGACCAGGGCTCGAACCTGGACTCTTCTGATCCAGAGTCAGACGTGTTGCCAGTTACACTATCGGGCAAAGTAAAGCACCAAAATAGTACAATTATTTAATTAACCATAAATATGTCCGATTTATGATCAGGTATTGGCTTTGTTTGAATTATCATCCTGGATACCGGTTTCAATATCCTTTTTAATTTCATTGGTAGCATCTTTAAATTCACGGATACCTTTGCCTAAACCACGGGCTAGTTCCGGTATTCTTTTAGCACCAAAAAAAACAAGGATTACAAACATGATGAGAATAAGTTCCCAACCACCCAGACCACCAATAAATGCTAAAATTGAGTTTATCATAATTTTAAGTTTTAAAACTTTTCAATACCTTAACGCTATTCATGTTAATGTATTTCTCGATTACAAAGTTCAATAATATATTATGAAATGTTTCATGATTAAGGTTTTTTTTTTAAGTCTTTAGTCCCATTTATCTAATATTTTTTCACAAATATAATCCACTTCGTCTTGTTTTAGGCCAGGATAAATTGGCAGACTTATAATCTTTTTACTTATTTTACTGGCTGTTGGGTAATCGTTCTCGTTGTAAGGATTAAAAATATGAAGTTCAGGAAGCGTTTTGTGATAATGGATCATTGTTTGGATTCCATTTTTATCCAAATGCTTTTGCAATCGTTCTCTTTCTTCCACTTGGGCCACTAAAATATGAAATACGGGTTCAGAAGATGGTTTTTCATTAAAAAATGATATTACTGAGCCGGCCAGATTTTTTTGATACCGATTTGACAAAGTTTTTCTTTCATTATTCCATTCATCCAAATATTTAAGTTTCACATTTAAAAATGCTGCCTGGATCTCATCCAACCTGCTGTTTCTACCAGCCATTTTATAATCTTCCCTCCTCTTCTGACCATGGTTACCCAACATCCTGCATTTAGCAGCTAAATCGTGATTGTTTGTCACAATGGCTCCTCCATCACCCAGAGCACCGAGGTTTTTTGTTGGGTAAAAACTGAATGCTGCTGCATGTCCAAAACTTCCCACTCGTTTTCCGTGATATGTAGCACCATGAGCTTGTGCACAATCTTCGATTACATATAAGTGTTGCTTTTCTGCTAGCTCCATGATGTGATCCATTTTAGCGGGATATCCATACAAATGAACTACCATAATAGCTTTTACGGCGTTGGTGAGTTTGGCCTCAACTTCCTTTACACCTATTACAGGATAATCCTGTGAAATATCAACAAACCGGGGAACAGCACCCGCATTGATCACTGACTCTGCACAAGCCACGTAACTATTGGCGGGCACCAGCACCTCGTCACCCTCTCCTATTCCCAATGCTCTGATTATGATCTCCAGGGCATCTGTAGCATTGCCACAACCAACACAATAAGGGACACCAATATAACTGGCAAAATTTTCTTCAAATTTTTTGGTTTCAATATCTTGAATATAATGAGACCGAGTGATAACAGAGTGAAAAGCATCATTTAGTTCATCAACTATTCGGAAAGACATTCTACTTAGGTCATTGAAGGGAATTTCCATGTGATCCAATACATTTAAAAAAGTAAAAAAAGCGTTATCCTAAAATAGGAATGAAATTTGAGAATAAAATTCCTATTAACAAAGGAATTAATAAATGCTCAACCAGAAAAGTTTAACCGGTTGAATTACCAAAATAATTAATTATATTTGATCATTCAGAACACAAAAATGAAAAATTTTAAAATACTATCTTATCTTCTGCTGTCGCTTATTATTTTCACTATTTCTTGTAAAGACGATTCTGAAATCCCGGCAGAATCACAATTGGTAAATAATTGGATAAAAGGGCAAATGTCAACTTATTACTTTTGGAATAACCAAATGCCCAATGTGAATTTGAACTCATTCGCCGATCCAAAAGATTATTTTAATAGACTTCTCTATAAGGATGATCGTTTTTCCTGGATTACCAACGATGCACAGAAATTGATATCAGAAATGAAAGGGAATGCAATTTCGATGGGATTTTCACCTTCTTTTGGAAAGATCAGTGGCACAGAGAATGTATTCATTGTAGTTCAGTTCGTTTATGAAAATTCCCCTGCATCTGAAGCTGGTTTAAAAAGAGGTGATATTATTATAGCAATAGACAATACAGTGCTTGATACAGAAAATTATTATACCTTGTATTCTGGAAGTTCTTATTCGGTGACTTTGGGAAAATATACCAATGGCGGAATCGAAAGTACAAATCAAAAGGTTCAACTCACAGCTCGAAAAATAGAAATGGATCCCGTCAGGTATTATGATGTGATAGAGCATAATAATAATAAAATAGGATATCTGGTATATTCAGATTTCATATCAGGAGAAAACAACCGATGGGTCAATCGATTAAAAGACGTATTGACTGAAGTTAAAAACTCCGGAGCAACTGAATTGGTTGTAGACCTACGTTTCAATCCCGGGGGTGAACTAAAAGTAGCAGGATTTTTAGCAAGTGCCATTGCACCATCGGAAGTACTATCTGATCAATCGGTATTGGTAAAATTTCTTTATAATGATCTGCTCAATCAACATTTTTTGGACAAGGAAGGGCCTGAATCAGGAAATTTGATCTATAAAATCCCTGCTTCAACTATAAATCTGAACCTTTCCAGAGTGGTATTCTTAACCAGTAAACGGTCAGCATCTGCTAGTGAACTACTACTAAATGGTTTAGAACCTTATATGGATGTTTTTCATATAGGAGAAAAAACTGTAGGGAAATGTTATGGATCGCTGGTAATGACTGATGACAATGAACCCCCACTTCATCAATACGCCATGATGCCGCTGGTATTTAAGTATGAAAATGCTGAAGGGTTTACTGATTTTTTCGACGGATTAATACCCGACTATTATATTGATGATAATGTATTTGATACTAAACCTTTTGGAGATACTTCAGATCCCATGTTGATGGCTGCACTAAATTTTCTTACCGGAGAACTACCTGGCCCAGCCCGGTTAAAACCTATTAAAATGCCTTTTGAAACACTTGATGATATTCACAGGTTAAGAAAAGGGAATATTCTTTGGGTAGATTAATGTTATTTTAGAACTGGTATTTAAATGGCTCAGCATCATGTTGGGCTATTTTTATTAATGCCTTTGCCTAATTTTCTACCAAACTAACTAACATTCCACATAATTTACAGTTTGTTTATTTCAGACTGATTCGGTCCAAAATCATTCCTATAGATAACCTGAGAAGTGAACATAAATGAAAGCAATTAATGAGAATGCCCCTATCGTGTGCCGTAAGAACATCATTATTCTCGCAAAACCCGAAAAAATCTGGCAAATCCTTACCAATATAGATGAATGGCCTCAATGGTATAAAGGAATTTCAGCAACCAAAGTAAATGGTCCAATACAAAAAGGCACATCCTTTACTTGGAAAAGTGGAAAATTCAAAATTAATTCGATTCTACACACTGTTGAGCCATTTTATTACTTTGGATGGACAGGCAAAGCTTTGGGTACCACTGCAATTCATAATTGGATTCTCAAGTCTACTTTAGATGGCACAGAAGTCAACACTTTGGAAAGTATGGAAGGATGGGTATCCAGATTAATGAAAGGAAAATTACAGAAAACCCTAGACATTTCTTTGACAGAATGGTTGACCGCTCTTAAAGATCGGTGCGAACAACAGCAAGAAGATTATCGACCTAATATTCCGGGAATAGATGCTTTGTAAAAATTGCCATACTATTACTGTATTTTTTCCATGAATAATTGGGTTTTACCTGAAATTTGACTTAATTTAGTAACATAACCTATTTTAATTGTAATGTTACAGGAATTAAATCATAGCCTTCTTTTACACAAAGAACTTTCCTCCGCAGCAGAACGGATAGCCCGTAAAGTACAACAAGTCGGATTGGGGCTACCTTATGTTGATGGTTTAGCTGGATTGGTAATTATTTGTGTCAACAATTTAAATATTGCGGTTTCGAAATCCCAATCCTTAGATGCAACCCCAGAGGTACAATCGGCTGATGAAAGACGGGATAAGCGATATAAAGCTTTACGTACATTCATTGAATATCAAATGCTTTCAGATGATGTCACCATTGAAGCATCCGCATCTTATTTACTGTCTATTTTAAAAAAACATGGTTTAAGTCTATGGGCTTTAGACCTTAAAGAACAATCCGCTAGATTAAAAGCCCTGTTTAATAATATTGACAGTGATGAAAACGCTCGTATGGCTTATCAACATATTGGAGCAACCCCGGATTATGAATCATTAAAGGCTGCTCAATCTCATTTCGAAGAGGTTTATTACCCACATGCCAGGCAAACCTTCCTTAAGTATGATCCAAAAGTAAATGAAACACGAAAGAAACTTAGTGATAATTTAAAAGCCATGATGATGAACCTTCAGGTAGCCGAAAGGATAAATGAAGATGAAGATATAAAAAAACAGTTAAACCTACTGGAGGATGAATTAAATACAATTATCTCCGCTACCATGTCTGTTGCCAGAAAACGTATTAGCAATGAACGGTCAGGTTATGATATAAATATCTGATAAAAACCCGCTATTTGTTATATATTACTTTGTTTAATTATCAGGAAATTGGCAACCCATTGAAATATAAAGAATCCTGCCAAAAACACTATAGAAGCTCCATTAAATATTCTTGCATTGTCAACAAAGGCTGTATATACTGCCACCAAGCCTACCACAAATAAGATAAATGTATAAACAACAAGCGAATATTTGTATTTTGTCGGCTCAAACATCGACCCGAATGGGACCATCATAGCAAATCCAAAAATCGCCAATGTCAACCAGACATCACGACCATTTATAAAATATGTACCCAAACCCACTACGAACAATAATGCACTTAATCCAACGAAATTAGAACTCATTTGCTCATTCTTATTCAAAAGATATTTCCCATAACGGTTCAGCCTGAGGAATAAATTACTAATAGGATTTAAAACCCAGGTAGAAAAAGCAATAACTGCCAGTACAATTAATAAAGGATTGAGATAGGGTTGTAATCCTTCATATTGATTGGAGACCATTCTGATGCCACGAAAAGCCAGATAAAATCCGATAATAAATCCCCATTGGTATTTGGCAGTCAGTTTGCTCATCCAGAAGCTATATTTCAAAAACATTCTATAAATAAAAAACCTGCCTTTTAGAGCTTCTGCCATCCCTATTTGGGCATAGGAATAATTCGGATCATGCCGCAAAGCTTCCCGAAAATGTTCCAGGGCTTTTGCCGAATTTCCCTTTTCCAGTAAATGCCAACCATAATTGGCATGAGTATATGAATTATTTGGATCTTCCCTTAAGGCTCCTTCGATAGTCAAGAGAGATTCTTCCTTCCTGTTTAATTTCAATAATGCTGTACTCCTAATATTCAAACCCAACAAATTTTCCCCATCCAATTCCAGAGATTTATTTGCCAAATCCAATGCTTTTTGAAATTGTTTTCTTGCCAGTTTCACCGACGACCATAGGGCATAATAATCACCATCCCCAGGATGAAGGGCAACTGCTTGCTCCAAACAAAGTTCAGCATCGTCATACTTTTCCAAGTTAAGCATCACCTTCGCTTTTATGAAAAACAGGTAATCCATCCCTGGATCAATACCTATTGCGCTGTTTATCAATCGTTCGGCTTCCTTAAAACTTTTCTGGTGAATGTTTACTTCCGTCATCAAGGCCAACACATGTACATCGTTGGGATTATGCGACAACAGGTCTGCCAGAACTTTTTGGGCTTCTTCATATTTATGCTGACGAATCAACAATTCCGCCCGGTTTATAATGGTAGTAGCCATACTATTTTTTTAATTTCATGAATGTGAGAATGTCATCATACAATCCGGTATCATTGGCATACAATGCGAAATTTTTTGCTGTGGCAAACCATTCCCTGGTACTTGCCTTATGTTTTTTTATGGCATTAAGAAGGTCTTTGGTTGTGATGGGTTTTGGAACACCATCCTTAAAAGAATCTTCCAGTTTTTGTTCGATAGCCATATCGATGATAGCTTCTATATCTGCACCCGAATAATCAGGAGTTTTACTGGCCAATCCGGAATAATCAATGGACTCCACAGGCTTTCCCTTCATTTTAAGTTTCAATATTGAACTTCTGGCTTCATCGTCAGGTGGGGGAATAAAGATGATGCGGTCAAACCTGCCAGGGCGCCTAAATGCAGGATCCAAATGCCATGGCGTATTGGTTGCTCCTAGTATTAACACTCCTTCATTATTATTATCTATACCGTCCAATTCCTGTAGAAATTGGTTGATCAAATGCCTGCTACTGGATTGTTTCATATCGCTCCTACTGGCACCTAAAGCATCAATTTCATCAATAAAAAGCACACAGGGTGTGTTTTGCCTGGCTAGTTCAAATATATTGTGCAGGTTTTTTTCACTGTTGCCCATCCACATATCAAGAATTTCATTTAGGCCAACATTGATAAATCGGGCATTGACTTGTCCGGCTGTAGCTTTGGCAATAAAAGTCTTTCCACACCCGGGAGGCCCATATAACAAAATTCCTCCTCCGGTTTTTTTTCCGTAAGCTTTGTATAAATCAGGGTGAAGCAGGGGATTGATGATTTTCATCTCAATTTCTTTTTTCACTTGCTGCATCCCTCCTACATCACTAAAATTAATGAGTGGTTTGTGTACAAATGGCGATAATTCATCTTCATCATATTTCAATTCATCAGGAACTTCCGATAAAAGTCGAAGTTCTTTATCCAATTCAGGGTCACGAAAATCGGGATAATGATATAATAACCGCTGATATATTTCAATTGCTTCACTAATGGAATTTTCGGCAAGTAGGGCTTTGGCATGAAACAGTAGGGCATACAAATCAGTATTGCCTTGGTGTATTAATGCTTCAAGTATGACATTACACTTTGAGTATTCACCTTTCTGATAGAAAATCTTTGCAAGGCCAATTTTAGCATCTAAAAGGTCTTTGATCCTCAACAATTCCTCAAAGGCTTTTTGTGCTTCATCCAAGCGACCCAAATCCAATAAAGTTTCGGCAAGATGTAAACGAAGAGGGATGTTGTCAGGTGAATGCTTTAGTGCTTCCCGCAAATTTTTGATTGTATTATCATCCATTCCATTAAAAGGTTAATCAATGCAAGATTCAAATATAACATCAAATTTCAAATCCTCTTGTTAATTTCGGGAGCAATGTAATAAAAATGATGAGGTTACAGCATTGTAGAATTGATCTGTTGGAAACAAAGATTGTTAATCGATCCTGGAAAAGTGAAGGTTGAAACGGTTGCAACAGGAAGCAAACAGGTTCAAATGATCATCCCGTAGTGACATAAGTCTTTCACTTTCATAAAATGGCATAGATTTCAAACCTCTTTCCGGCACAAAAGAGATCTTAAGGGCTGATTCACTTTTATCATTTATTCTTATTTGCCCCAATGAAATCAGACTGTCATTTTTGAAAAGTTTATAATAACCAATTTTAAGAATTTCAATCCTTTCAAAATCAGGTTCAAAATTGTGGTTTAAAGTACCTCCGGATACAGCATTGAGCACCCATTCTCCATACACATCCTTAAAGTCATTGGTAAAGATCTCTTTCTGGTATCCCAAACTATCCGTGCTATCTTTATAAAATCCCACAGATTCATTCTTACAGGCAGAATATACCAAGCCTAACGACAGTATTACAAACAGCATGTTCTTACCTGATTTCATATTTACAATTTGCAATAAGCATATAATTATAAATATAAATATAAAAAACGGGGTATTGTTTTATATATGATGTCGGATAATTTTAAATAAAAGGGCTAAAAAATACCCGGCACTTCATTAAAATTACCGGGCTTATAAATTGTCCTATCTTTTCACTCTGGCATTGCCTTTCCAAATGCTCCAAATTTGATCCTCATCTGCCGGTTGTGCATAGTCAGTCAGGAATGTTGTAGCTAAAGCACCACTGGCCCATCCAAACTGAAGCCACTTTTCAGGCTCCCAGCCTTTTAGTATGGCATAAAGCAAACCACCCACAAAAGCATCCCCCCCACCGATTCTATCGAGGACAGTGATTTCTCTTGGTTCTACTACATGCCAATTGTCGCCTTCCAACATAATTCCACCCCACAAATGACTATTGGTGCTGATTACCTGACGCAGTGTGGTTGCAAATACAGAAGCATTTGGAAATGCTTGTTTCACTCTTCCTATCATGGTTTTGAAGCTATCGATTTTAGCCCCAATATCCTTGCCTCCAGCTTCAGGCCCTTCCACACCCAAACAAAGTTGAAAATCTTCTTCATTACCTACCAGAATATCAGAAACCCCTGCTATTTCAGTGAATATTTCCCTTAATTCTTTTTCTCGATTTTCCCAAAATGTGGCCCTATGATTTAAATCAAATGATATTCTGGTGCCATATTTTTTTGCTGCCCTGGCCAGTTCCAGACAAAAGTTGCCCGTTTCAGGAGAAAGTGCAGCAATTAACCCGGACAAGTGTACTATTTGAACACCTTCCTTATCAAATATCCGATCCAAATCGAAATCTTTTACATTCAAAGTTCGACCTACTTCTCCTGCTCTGTCATTGTGAACACGAGGCCCCCGGGCTCCAGAACCGCTATCAGCAATATTAAACTGATGTCTATAGCCCCATGGACTTCCCTGCTCTATTTCTTTACCTTCATAGGCCATATGACGCCCCGCCAGATTATCTTTAATAAACCTAGCAATTGGACTATCCTTAACAAAGGTGGTCAAAACTTTTACTGGAAGACCAAGATAGGATGAAATACTTGCTACATTGGTTTCGGCACTTGTGACATGCATGGTAAATGTGTCACTACTATGCACTGGTTGTCCATTGGCAGGCGAAAGCCGAACACCCATGCTGGTAGGTACAATTAACGAGTAGCTAAAGTTCTTTTTTAATTCAATTGGCATAAAAACCTCCCTTAATTTATTTCAAAAAACATTCTTATTCAACCTAACCAATCTATAAAGATGGCGAATATAGTAGTGAAATGATAAAAGACAAAGGTAATGATTATTTGGAAGGGAAAGATACTGGTGAACCTACTTTATCATTGGAATAGTATAAGAAAAAGAAATTGACCATGATTTTAAATAAAATCATTAAAATATAAGAATAAGTTGCTGACAATCGTAAATACGGGAAATATTTGATTAACGAACGTAGTAACCTTTACCCTTTTCGTTATTTTTTTTCCCAAATGTCAATATTACAATCAGTGTTGTAATAATAGCAGCCAGTATTAAAATTATTTTTTTTATCACTGTGTTAGTATTCTAAATTTGATGGGAAGTTAAACCGGAAAAATAGGATAAAAAAATAAATCTAGATATAAATATACTGAGGTAATATGTTAGTAAAGAAAGTATTATCTTAAAAAAAATTCTGGAAAAAAAGGTACTAAATGCAGGAAATTTAATTAAACACTTTCCTCATGTATAAATTTTCAGCGTACAATTAATTGTATGGTTATTAGCCATTTCATTCAAAATGATTCTAATATATGTCTTTTTTAAAATCTTTGTCTCAAATAATTATTTATCATCAAATTAGGTTGGGTGATTTTTTTACATAAATAATTTTTTGCTATTTTAAAATTAGTCATTGGATGCACGGTTTAACAAACTCATGAAAAACGTGTTAGAATTCTATGGGAACTAAATTTTTATAGATTATGAGAAAGATTTTTTTATTTACTTTTTTAACCATGCTCCTGGCATCAGGACAAATAATGGCTCAAAATTTTGGATTTGGGATAAAGGCTGGTGCTAATGTGGCAAATTTCCGAACAGATGGGGATAATTTTCAGGCACGAGTCGGCTATCTTTTTGGAGTTTATGGCAATATCCGTTTCTCTGAGAGAGTAGGATTTCAACCAGAATTGTTATATTCCAATCAGGGAGCTGCCTCCAAAGTTAACAATGGTGTGGATGTTAATCTTAGTTATCTGACCGTACCAATGATGTTTAAAGTTTATTTGACTCCGGCAGTAAACCTGCAATTAGGTCCATATTTTGGAATAATATTAGAAAAAGACTTTCGTCATGAGTTAGGCGATCTGAACGATGATGAGTTAAAAGATTCGTTTGATGGTTATGACTTTGGTGCTCAGGGTGGAATAAATTTCGAAAATAAGACTGGCTTTAATGTAGGGATCAGGTATGTCTATGGTTTTGCTGACATTAATAAAAACCATAATAGCTCAACAGCATCTAATTTTAATTCTGACTTCAAGAATTCATTGATTAGTTTTGCTCTTGGTTATACATTTTAATGACCATCTAATTAAAGATTTGGAAAGAGACCATTTACCCTGGTCTCTTTTTTTTTACCTGCTATATATACATTCGTTCTTTTCTAATTTCCAATTCTGGCAGTCATAATTTTAAAAAAACCCAACATCTCCGGATTTTATCTTCTTAATTAGTAAACTTGCACTTATATGCAAAGGGTATGAATCTGGATTTATTAAAAGATATTGCCATTATATTTGCCTTGTCTACAGTGGTGAATTTTATCTTTACCCGCATTAAGATTCCCACAATAATTGGCTACATAGTCACTGGTATGGTAGCTGGCCCCTACCTTTTAGCCTTGATAAGTGCACAGAATCAAATCGAATTGATAGCTGAAATTGGCGTTGTGCTATTGATGTTTACCATTGGTATAGAATTCTCTCTCAATCACTTGGTAAAAATCAGAAAGATTGTATTTCTTGGTGGATTTATTCAGCTTTCTTTGACAACGACCATCGCAATGTTGCTTGCCAGGATGTTTGATATGAGTTGGAGCGAATCTTTGTTCGTGGGATTCCTGATTTCAATGACCAGCACCACTGTAGTATTAAAAATTCTTCAGGAACGTTCTGAACTGACTTCAAATTATGGCCGGACTGTACTTGGTATTTCTGTTTTCCAGGATATTGTAATGATTCCAATGCTGCTATTGATTCCTGTATTAAGCGGAGGAACAGGGAGCATAGGCAGGGAGGTAGTTTTATTATTGTTGAAGTCTGTATTCATTATTGCTTTTGTATACGTGGGAAACCGTTGGTTGATGCCCAAAATATTGCATGTAATCGCCCTTACCAAAAACAAAGAGCTGTTCCTGATGAGTGTGCTGTTTATATGTTTGGCAGTGGCTCTTTTGACCGCTGAAATGGGGATGTCCCTTGCCTTTGGTGCATTTCTGGCAGGTTTAATGATTTCGGAATCAGAATATAGTCATGATGCTTTTGGCAATATAGTCCCTTTTAAGGATGCCTTTACGGCATTCTTTTTTGTGTCCATCGGCATGTTGCTTAATCTTCAATTTGTTTATGAACATATTTTTCTGGTGACTGGATTGGTAATAGCTGTTGTATTTATAAAATTAATAGTGGCAGGTGGAGCAGCATTTGCGTTAGGACATACGCTACGCGGAACGATACTTGTAAGTATAGCCATCAGTCAAGTGGGAGAGCTTTCATTTATTTTAGCAAAAATGGGATTAAGTCACCAATTGATCAACTCAACCATATATCAATTATTGTTAGCTGTAGCAGTGATTACAATGTCAATTTCACCATTTCTTGTTACACTTGGTAAACCTCTTGCTGATGCTATACTAAAATTTCATCTACCTTCATATATCGTGGAAGGAAT
>JAEWLI010000076.1 GCA_023393375.1 Bacteroidota bacterium | reverse complement strand
GTTGGTGAGTGCCCTTAATTATTATTATCGCCATGTGATGCACGACAGGAGTTTCGATTTTAAGCTTCCACGGCCAAAAAGGGCTAAAACTATCAGGACGGTATTTACGCCGGTGGAGTGTGCGATGGTATTTGAGACGATAGATAATCCGAAACACCGGTTGATATTGATGATCGCATATGGTGCAGGCCTTAGGGTGAGCGAGGTGGTAAATTTGAAATGGGAGGATATTTTATTTGATGAACGTAAAATCCACATCAAAAATGGGAAAGGGAAGAAAGACAGGGTGGTAATGTTGCCCCATTCGTTATTGACCATGCTGATGCAGTACCGGGAGTTGTTCCCATCAAAAGATTATGTGATAAAGGGTCAGGTGGCTGGTATGCCTTACAGTACTACGAGTGTACAGAAGATTATGAGCAAGGCATTGTCAAAGAGCGGCCTTTCGAAGAAGGGCAGTGTTCATTGCCTGAGGCACAGCTTTGCCACGCATTTGCTTGATGCCGGTACTGATATCAGGTATGTGCAGCAGTTGTTGGGCCATAAGGACATCAGGACTACCATGATCTATTCGCATTTGAGCCAGCCGTTGATAGACAAGGTTCAGAGTCCGTTGGACAAGTTGAATATGGGTGAGCGGATTGATATAAAAAACAAGAAAAAGTAGTAAGTTTGTACGGATATAAACAAGTTAGCGGTAATTTTACGAAAACGACATAAATACTAAAAAACAATCCGATGAAGCTATAAGTAACTGTTTAAAAATAAAAACAGAAATAAATCATTACTCTCAAAAGTTATGATGATTTGTATTTATCAACAATTTAAAATTTACAACAATGACACAGTTACAAATGATTAACAAAACCAAATCAATAGCTCAACAAGACGAAAATGTTTCCGCAGTTTTTATGTACGGTTCATTTACTAAAAATGAAGGCGACAAATATTCTGACATCGAATTTTACATCTTTCTAAAAACCAAAGAAAACTTTTCGGCTGAAGAATGGGTAAACCAAGTTTATCCTGTCGCTTTATATTTCATTAATGAATACGGAAGTGAAGTCGCTATTTTTGAGAATATGATTAGAGGCGAATTTCATTTTTTAAAAACAGACGAAATAAAAATCATTAAATCGTGGGAAGGAATTGTTGCGTTCAGTGATTTTGACCAAATGAATTTAATTGACAAAGACGGACTTTTAACGGAAACGCTAAATCAAATCAAAGTAAAATTCCCTGATAGAACCACAGACGAAAATATTTTGTGGCTAAGCCAATCATTACTGAATGTTTTGCTGACAACGAACAATTTAATCAAAAGAGAAGAATTTGCCCACGCCCACCAAAGCTTGACGACTGTTCAAAAATACTTACTTTGGCTCATCAGAACAGTAACAAATAAAACTCAACATTGGGAAAGCCCGACGAAAAGTTTGGAAAAAGATATTGACCAAGATTGGTATTCAGAATTTATACTTACAACATCTGATTTAAACCCTAAAAACATAAATACAGCCTTTCAAAATTCATTGAAAATATCTGAAAAGCTGTTTGACAAACTAAATGTTGGACTAAAACTCAAAGAAATATTAAAAAGAATTGAATAAAAAACTACCGCTAACATCGCATATAGCCAATGGCGGGGGAAGTGGGTATTTGAAGCTTTGTAGCCCGCATCAGCTTCTGTGCTGGCGGACAGGTATGCAGCCCGCAAACCGCCACTGGCCATATGCGTAACCGTTAGGCTGCCACGCTATAGCGTTTCTTTATGGACATTTTATCAATATCGGGGAAGGATGGAAGTCTATTCGGGCTTCGGCGGATTTTTGCCCGTCTGAGCACTTCACTGGCAGCGGTTGTATTTCGACGTAACCCTTTTTCTACCGTCGGACGATGTTACGAAACTGGGATTTACATTCTGCGCAAAAAAAATTAAGCGCAGCACCTAACAGCCGGTATATTTCATTGCTGGTTCGGTAGTTTTTCTGGCATTTGTTCTGTATCTTTCGGTGTTTCGTCGGACAGGAACGTGCATAAAAATCAGCAACGAAAACATACCGGCGGAACGTTGTGTGCCATTTGAGAGAACCGTCAGAACATAAGGAAACAATTATGAAAAACACTTTAAGATTATCAATACTACTAATCATGATTTTTAATATTTCATACAAAACACAGGCCCAGACAAGTTCTGAAATGATTGTGTATAATGATTATTTTAACTTTACATCGAATTCAGTATTGAATAGCGTTCTCAAAAAAATGAATATTAATGAAATTAAGGAGGCTGGGAGTCAATTTATAACGTTCGATTCCTATTTACCTTATAATATTGAAACAGACAAATATGGATTATTCCCAATTGATAGTATTGAAGTTTTTAACACACAGATTAAGAGCAATCCTAATACCGAAGGATATGATATTAGATTTAGTGATTTTGACAAATTAGATAAGCTCTTTAAGGAACTTGCGAGAAATGGAAAAGTAAAATCAATAAGATTAAATATTCATTTCATTGATACTTTGCCAAATTCATTGTATAGTATTGAATCGCTTGAAAATATAGAATTCTGGACAAGTAAACTAAAATATATTTCACCTGACATTAAAAATTTTAAAAAACTAGAAAGGCTGAGAATACATGAAGCACAGGAGCTTGTTAATATCCCAAAAGAAATTGGGGAATTAAGTAATTTAAGGATTTTAGAAATTGACGAAGGAAATTATTATGGTTCTGTAAAAAGAGATTTAACTCCAATTGGTCAATTGGAAAAGCTTGAGTATTTAAGACTACATAATTTTCCAATAATCATCCCATCAAATTTTATAAATCTTAGGAAAATCAAACTTGTTGAGATATATAACCATTTTCAATGGTATGACATCAACTTAACAAACCTTTATCGAAATGATAAGATTATGTCATTAATGCTTACTGGTGTTGCCGAAGAAGATTTGATTGGATTAGAAAATCTTTCTTCACTTGAGGAAATATATATTGGACGGCGGACTTCTTTAGAGGTTTTTAAGCACCTTTCAAAGATTGATAATCTTACAAAGTTACAGTTGACGACTGATTATGATGCAATACCTGCAAATATTAGCGACTGCAAAAATTTAATGCTATTAATTTTTAGAAACTGTGAAGTTGTAAAAGAATTGCCGACTGAATTAAATAATTTATCAAACCTAAAGATAATCGTATTAAAAAATAATTTTGAATTAGAGGTAAGTAATATTGACTTATCAAAGCTACCTGATGATTTGATTGTTTTCACAAATAGAAATACAAAGATGAAAGATATAAAAGATATCGAACACCGTGTAATAATTAATAACTGGTAATGTAAAATGATGAACAAAAACGGCACACAACATCGTATATAAAACATTTGGCAGTCAGTGCGTTATCAAACGTTTCAGCTCGTATCAAAAGTACTTGTAACTTGACAGAAAAGTGCTTCGAAATGCCAAACGTTTCATATACGTATCCGTTATAGCGCATTTATTGTCGGCTCTAATAGTCATCTGAGAACATGTTGAAATTAATACCAAATATTATTTTAGCACTTGGATTATTACTGATATCATTTCACTCAGTTGCTCAAGATAACGTAGATATAAAAAAAATGGTAGGTTTTGCTTGCTATTATTCTGGTGAGCCAACTAAATCAGTGATAAAAGTTACAAAACTGCTTCAAAACAGTAATTATAATAAAATATCTTCTTTGTTAACTTCAAGAAATTCTGGTGAGAAATTTTTAGCCGTGATAATACTTCAAAAGCTGTCGGAAGTTAAGAAATATGAATTAAATCAAGAAGAGAGAAGTTTAATATTAAAATTAAAGTCATCTGATGAATTGGTTTCAGTATGCTATGGATGTATATATTTTGATAAACTTCCAATGAGGATATTATTGTCTGAACCAAATTATATTGGCTATAATTACTGGTTAGACAATCTAATAAAAGAAGAATAAGAAAAGACGCGCTATAACAGGATGGTATATGCCATAGCGGTTTCTTTGCAGTTTTTGGCATTATTTCTTACCTTTAGTCCTGTTTCGGCGGATGCTGAAGTGCATAAAAATCCGCTACAGCACATACGAAACGTTATAGCGCATTTCACCAACTGATTACATAGAATGAAATATATTGTTGAAAAGGAGTTTTTAGAAACGCATGAAGATGACCAAGACCCTTGTAATGTGAGAGAAATCGTCTCTCTTGAAAATATT
>JAEWLI010000042.1 GCA_023393375.1 Bacteroidota bacterium | reverse complement strand
ATATTATAGTTGTTTGTTTTATAATGTTGACTAATGTTGGAGTGGCACAAAAACGCCCAATCGAAACTTCTATAGGTATTTATTTTTCAGGGGATGCTGCCATGGAATATACCGGAACATCTTTTCTCCTTAGCCAAGATATCCCTGTCATTGGAAACAAAATTTCATTAATCCCATATGCTCAATACTTTTACGCTGTTTTTGATAATACTTCCGATTCTTTTACATCTTCCTTATTGGCTTTGATGGTTCAAAAAAGCAATTATTCAGCCAAAGGTCGCGGAATCTATTATGCTATTGGTGCAGCTTTTCAACACAGGCGCGAGTTTGCTTATGGGGCAGAAGAAAAAGACAATGCAATTCTTCCAACCTTCAGGTTCGGATATCGTTTTTTGGCTAAAAAAATAAAACTACAAGCAGAAATTACTACTCCTGCTTTCTATAAGACGACCAAGGGTTCTTTTGAGTTGTTTACGCTACCTTCCATTGGCATTAGGGCAAATAAATAGAATAGAAGTTCTCACTTAGTGCCAATCATTAATTTGATAATATCAGTACTCGTAATAGACATAAGTGGTTGTGCTACTATGGCAGGAAGAAATTAATTGGAATAACCCAAACTTAGCTAACTATCACTTTGACTTAGTTATGGCACCTCCTTGATTGGTAAACCTGGTAAAATCACGCTCTTTTCGGCCACTTTCAATTTTGAATATGAAAATAAGTGCTTATTTTTACCTGAAATACCCTGATAATGAAGCAGTACTTAGTCTGTTTATTGATCTTCATTTTATCTTGTCCCATTCACGCTCAGGACAAGTTAAAGCGGATGCCTGATAGCCAAAATGTCAATATTTATGCATTAATTGATTCAGCGAAGTCACAGGTCAATCAACCACAAAAATCTTTTGACCTGATAGAAAAAGCCTTGGTGCAGAGCATACAAAATAAAAATGTACTAGGTGAAGGTTTATCTTATCAAGTATTGGGTATGATCAATGTCAATCTAGGTCAACACGATCTTGCTATCGATTATTACCAAAAAGCAATTACCATTTTTACCCGACTCAAAAGAAATGACCACCTTAATCAAACTTATGGTCTATTGGGAGATGCCTACTTTGCACTAGGTGATGATACAAACAGCTATAATTCATATGAAAAGTACCTTAAAACCGCTCCCCATCCCTCTATTTCCACGCAGGCAAAGTATAAATTGGCAGCTATACATGAAAAGAATGGTCGATACAATGAAGCCTTAAAATTGATCAACCAGGTGTTGGTACATGAACAAGAGGTGAATAATAAACAAGGAATAATAGATGCCCAAAACAGGTTAGGCGGAATCTACTCCCATTTGAATCAAAATGATCAGGCTATCGCCAATTATCAACAATCGGCTAAAATTGCAGGGGAAATATCAGATAAAAAAGCCCTCACCAATACCCTTAGAGAACAAAGTTCTACTCTTCGAAAAAGCCGGAGATTTGATGAAGAGCTTCAAATAAGACATGAGCTCCTGGATATTAGTGAAGAAAATAAGGACCTGCCTGCACAAATAATTGAAAACAGGGAAATTGGTGCTATTTATATTGAACAAAAGGAAAGTGAAAAAGCGATTCCATATATTCAAAAAAGTATTGAACTGTCAGGGACTGCAGGTATCCTGGAGGAAAAAGGCAAAGGGTTGCAGACATTGTCATTAGCTTACAAAGAACAGATGGCTTACGACCTGGCTTTGGAAACTTACAAGGAGTTTGTGGAAACTACAGATGAACTCCACCGAATTAAGGAAGCAGAAATAAAAAACAGCATGCTCATTACCACTTCCCTCAACCGGAAATTGGACCGGCTTGATCTGATTGAAAAGGAACTGCAATTGAGCAACAGGACAGTGGAATTACTTAAACAGGAACAGCAGGTAGATAAAAAAACGCTCAAAGCCCAACAGATGCTTACTTATTCCCTTACATCTGCACTGGTAATCATGCTGATTGCGTCGGGGTTTGTATACCGGTCGGGCAATCAGAAAAGGAAAGCCAATCAAACCCTTGCTTTACGATCACTAAGGAGTCAAATGAACCCGCACTTTATTTATAACTCTTTGAATTCAGTAAATAATCACATTTCGAGAAAAGATGAAAAAGCCGCCAATAAATTCCTGGCAGATTTTTCCCGGTTGATGCGTGCGGTAATGGAAAATTCTAAACACGATTTCGTGCCATTATCCAGTGAAATTGAAATTTTAAAGTTGTATCTCTTTCTTGAACATTCCCGCTTCAATGATAAATTTGATTATACTTTTGAGATTGATCCTGATATTGACACCGATGCCTATCAGATTCCCCCGATGCTGGTACAACCATTTATAGAAAATGCAATATGGCATGGCCTGAGATACCGAGACACTAAAGGAATATTGACGGTGTCAATTATTAAAATAACAGAAATGATCGAGGTAATCATTACAGATAATGGTATAGGTAGAAAAAAATCCCAGGAACTAAAAACCAGGAACCAAAAAGAACATCAGTCCACCGGATTATTAAATATTAGAAACAGGATTGATCTGATCAACGAATTATTTCACATCAAGCTGGAAGTAAACATAGAAGATCAGGATCAGACAGATCAATCGGGTACGATTGTAAAAATAAGGATACCCGGGAAAGCCTAACCAGGAATAAAATACACAAAACGAAACTATTCTCAAATATGCTACGAGCCATAATTGTTGAAGATGAACAAGCAAGCAGGGAGACATTAAAAAATTATCTGGGTAAATATTGTCCTGATGTAAATCTGGTAGGGGAGGCCTCCAATGTAAATGAAGGTTTGACCTGTATCAAAAAATTTCAGCCAGAAATCGTATTTCTGGATGTGGAAATGCCTTATGGCAATGCATTTGATTTGTTGGAACAGGTAGAAGAAATTTCATTCGAGATAATATTTGTCACTGCTTATAGTGATTATGCGATTCAGGCATTGAACCTGAGTGCCTGTTATTACATTTTAAAACCAATTGATATTGATGAACTGGTAAAAGCCATTGAAAAGATCAAGGAGACATTTATAAAAAAGCAGGATTTTATGCACACCAAAGCTTTGATCGATAATATCAAAATAGAAAATAAACAATTACTCAAAATAGCTTTACCTCTGATGGATGGCTTTGAGGTCATCAAAGTAGGTGATATCATCAGATGTGAAGCTCAGGACAATTTCACAGAATTTCATTTATTGAATGGTCAAAAAAGGTTGATATGCAGAACTTTAAAGTTCTATGAAAACTTGTTAAAGGATTGCGATTTCATACGAGTACACAAGTCGCATATGGTAAATCTGAATTATATTCACCAATATAAAAAAGGAAAAGGTGGACAGTTGATCATGCAGGATGGCAAGGCAGTCGACGTAGCACAGAATAAAAAACAGGATCTATTGGAAAGATTTAGGTAGGACAATTAGAATGAGTACAATCCATTATACATATCAGCATTTATTATGAGAATTATTATTTCCATAATTTTATTTTTATTTTTAAGTTTACTTTCATATAGCCAGGATATTAATCAGATATATTTATCCGGTGATTTAGACCTTGCAATTAGTGCGGCTGATGAATGCTTGAAACTTGATCAAAATAACATTGATTGTAATTTAATAATGGGTAGAGCATTGGCCGATAAAGGCAAATATCAAGAGGCTATTCCTTATCTTAACTTCACTGTAACAAATGACACTAAAAATACATGGCGAAAAGCCTGGGCACTGGCTTATTTGGGAACTTGTTATTTTCAGGTACCGGATTATACAAGTTCTAAGATGTGTTTAAATGAATGTATTAAATTGAAAGTAACTAAGAATGTTACAACATATGCAGATCAAATATTAAAAGTTTTTGGTTTTGATAATTTTTTTAACAAATGGAAAACTGTTGAGACAAACAATTTCAGATTTCATTTTCAAAATATGGATGATGTTGATATCAAACATTTTACATCATCACATGAATCGGGCTTTCAAAAGATTAATGCGTTTTTTGAAAGTACTTTACCAAAAAAAATTGATTTTTTTGTTTGGAACTCACATAAGGATGCAAATAAATTACTTCAACGAGATCTCGGATTTGCTTATCCAAACTATAGTATAGTCCATTCCTATTATCAACAAACCATTGGTCATGAAATGACACATGTAATTTCCTATTTTACAACTGATATACTTTTCAATTCCAGATTTATTAATGAAGGTACCGCAGTTTGTTTTGATTTGTCAAACCGTAATGGTCTTGAACAAGTACACAATTGGATAAAAAGGAATAATAGGAAAATCAACATCATGGATATATGGGAAAATGATATTTCATATGATGAAGATGTCTTATATCCCATAGCAGGATTATTTGTTGATGAATTAATTAAATACTTTGGTAAAGATAAATTTCTTGAATTTTTTAAAGACCAATCTTATAGAAATGCTAAGTTGATATTTGGAAATGAACTGGATCTAATGATTGAAAAATTTGAAAGTAACCTAAATATTCCATAGTGATTATTAAAAAAACACATCAATAATAAATGTATTGATTAAATCAAATTTGAAGATAAAAAGCAACCAAAGAAATAAATTGAGTATACAACAAGTTTATAATAACCTTCGATATTTCCCTAAAAGATTGTAAAACCCTTGTTGGTAGGTATTCGAAATAGGAATAATAGTTTCGCCAATTTTTATACGGTGATGGACAATGTTTTCTATCTTATCCAATGCTACCACATATGATTTGTGTACCCTTACAAAGTCTTCACAAGGCAATAAATCCATCAATGAAGCGAAATTCTGCAAACACATGATTTTTTTTTCTCGGGTAACAATTCCTAAATAATCTTTCATGCCTTGGATGTACAAAATATCATCGAACCTGATACGCTCGATTTGATAAGCAGTTTTAACAAAAAAACATGTCGGTTTTACACTATTGACAGGATGTTGGGTTTTCAATTTCATGTGCTCAACAGCTTTGTTTGCAGCTGACAAAAAACGTTCGAACGAATACGGTTTTAATAAATAATCCACCGCCATAAGTTCGTAGCCCTTAACCGCATATTGGCTATAAGCGGTAATAAAAATTACAAATGGAGGATGTTGTAATGACTCCATGAGTTGTACACCCGTCAATTTTTCCATTTGTATGTCAAGGAACATTAAATCTACCTGGTTTTGGTTGAGATAGTTCAAAGCCGACAAACCATCATAAAAACTTCCGACCAAATGCAAAAAGGGTACCTGTCGGATAAAACTCTCCAACTTTTCCATTGCTTTTGGCTCGTCTTCAACGGCTATACAATTAATGATCATGTCGGGTCAATGATTAAATTTACCGTAAAGATACCATCCGAACGTGTGATGTCAAGTTGATGCCGCTTTGGATAGATCAATTCCAGGCGTTTTCTGATATTGACCAATCCGAGTCCTTTGTTATTTTCACTTTCCATACCAATAAAATGGTTTTTACAGACAAACTGAATTTGCTCATTCTCTTTATGTAAATTGATGAAAATAGAATTGTTTCCACTTCCATGTTTGAAAGCATTTTCTGCAAAAACCAAAAAAAGCATTGGAGCTACAGGAGTGGGGTCGTTTTTAATGTTAGAATCAAAATGAATATTGTCAGGTTGCCGGTACCGTAACTTTTGCAATGAAATGTATTGTTCCAGATATGCTTTTTCACTTTCCAAAGGCACAAATTCCCGGTTGGTATCATAAACCATATACCTCAACATATTTGATAGCAGAATTACGGCTTCAGAAGCTTGTGAAGGTGCGGAATGGATCATAGCATCAATATTGTTGAGGGTATTAAATAAAAAATGAGGGTTTAATTGACTTTTCAAAAGATCCAGTTCCATTTGAAGCGTTCGTTTTTCCAGTTCCGCTTTACGTTCCAGTTGATCATACCAATTGACAAAACCCCTCAAGAGAGTACCACACTGTGCAATTACAAAAGTCACTAATGAAGCTGAAAGGTATAACATATTATTCTCCAGATGCACTACGTCCGGATTGGTGCGGAATATAATTTGGGAAAATAATACTGTAGCAAATATGCTCAACGTGATCGAAAAGAGCAGATATTTTACCAACTTCTTTTTTTCGATATAGATGGGTGCAAAATAAAAATAGAATGAATAGAAGATGACCGCTGCCCATAACAAATGTATTAAGTAAATATGGTAATAACTGGCAATGAAATCCCAGCTTTCCATGATCCTGAAGCCAGACGCTAAGGAAAACAAGCTAAAAACAGCCCAAAAGATTAAATGGGCACCACCGACTAAAAATCTTCTTAACATGAAAAGTTTTTTCAAATATCCTGATTTTTAGTTACTGTCGTTCGATTAATTTTTATGTTGGATAAAAATACTTGATTTCATTCTTTAGAAGCATATTTTTATAGAATTTTAACCCCCACTTATCCTGACTATTAAAGCTTAAGATGTATTTTTTTCTTTTTACCAGGAGCGGCAATATTCAGATGTTTAGTTAAAGAATACTTGCAAATTTATATTTGAGGAAAGGTTTTTAGCAACTGTCCTTACCATTGTAGAAAATCATCGGCTTCTTGTACTACCGATAAGCCTTATTTGTGATTATTGCCTCTTGGAGCTCATGCTTTAAAATTAAGACGATCAATTGATCAATTATTGGTTGGCCTGAAAGAAATATCTTTGTATCTTACTTCATCGGACGTTTTGTTTTGGTCGAACACAACCAATACCGAAAAGATGGGACGGATACAAGCCGCCCATCTTTAATGTCTTATTTGTAAATCTTAATTTTTATTCTTTATTTAGTGAGACGACAGTAGAAAAGGATAAAGAAATAGCATAAATTATGAATATTTCTGTTAATACAGTTGGAATATATTTTGTCAAAGGCTTTGCTGAAATTAAGCAAGTAACTAGGAAAATTATCTGTCAAAAGGTGGCTGTCTTTGCACCATTTTAAAAACATGACAACATAATTTATCGGGATTTGAAGTGCTTCCATCTACTGAAAAAGAGACATGGGATTATTGTTGAAATACACTTTGATAATATCATTTTGGCTGACCGCTGTGGCTGCCAACGCAGAACTAACTAAAAATATGTTTGATATCAGACATCTTGGTTATTCTGAAGGCCTCAGCAGTCAAAGGGTGTTTTCCATTGTCGAAGACCAAAATAGTGCCATTTGGCTGGCCACCAAAAATGGTGTTGACCGGTACAACGGACAGGTGGTAAAACGCTATATACTGCCCCCAAACCTCTACTTAGGAGATATGGCGGGGCGTAGGTTTCATTTGTGGTACGATGAGCAAAATGGACTTTGGGCATATGATCAAACCGGCAGAATTTTCCAATACTCCACTGAAAATGATGCGTTTGAACTGAAATTTTCCTTGGGAGAAGCTATCGGTGGTGAGATCATTCTCAACAAGGTATTCATGGACTATGAGGGTTGCTTATGGTTGGGTTTAAGCAAGGGATTGTATAAGAAAGAAAAAAATGGCGTCATCGTTAACGTACTTGCCGATCGGTATGTAAATGATATTACGTCCGACGCATCCACAATTTACGCAGGTACTTCCACGGGCGTGGTGCAGATTACACCAACCCTTGAGACAAATTGGCTGGTAAAGGAAGAAGATGTCCAGAGCCTTTATTACCATAGTGCCCATCAGGAACTCTGGATTGGCACCTTTAATAATGGACTGTGGGTATGGAGTCCGGAAAATTCTGCTTTACGGTCAATAAGAACCCAGTATTCTGGTTTCTTAAATCCAATTAGGGCTATCACCGCCTACGATGAGGAAACGATGTTGGTGGGAGTAGACGGTGGCGGTGTTTACACCATTGACCTGCAATCGAAAGAACCTCATTTACTGATGAGTACTGAAGACAGTACCGATATTTACCTGCGGGGAAACGGTATTTACGCCGTGACTACTGATAGTCAGGGCAATATTTGGATAGGCAGCTACTCCGGTGGCGTATCTGTGGCTGTTCGTGCCAGTTATCCAACTAGAATTCTGAAACACCAAAGGGGTAATCAAAATTCGCTGGCCAACAACAACATTAATGGAATTGAAGAAGATCATAGTGGTAAACTGTGGTTTGCCACCGACAATGGTATCAGCATACTCAATGAAAAAACCAATACCTGGCATCATGCGCTGAAAGGAACCGTGGTGGTTACCCTGTGCCGAGCCCAAAGCGGAAATATTTGGGCTGGCACATACGGCGATGGTGTTTACCTGTTGGATCAGAAAGGGACGCCGCTTCAACATCTGACGCAGCAAAAAGAGGAGCTCACCACCAATTACATTTTCTCCATAAGGCAGGATCCCGATGGTGATATTTGGGTGGGCGGTCACAACGGGTGGTTGATGCTGCTCAACAAGGAGGGAATACATAAGCAGACCTATGATATTATGTGGATACATTCTATTGAAATCATTGCTCCAAATCAGGTGGGAGTGGCTACTGTAAATGGGTTTTATATGGTAAATAAGGCAACAAACACTTTGAAAAGATACGCCTCCTTCCCCGAATTTCAGAATCAAAATGCCAGTGCTTATATTATATCTATGTTGTTTAACGAGAATCAAAACGTTTGGCTGGGCACCGAAGGAGGTGGATTGAATCTCTACAACCTGAAAACCGGCAAAACCAAAACCTTTACTACCGTTGATGGATTGCCCTCCGATGATATTTACAGTTTGCAAAAAGATACGCTCGGCCGCTTGTGGATGAGTACCGCTAAAGGGCTTTCGTTGATGGAAAACAATGACATTTCAAACCTCAATTACCTGGGTGATGTAGATAAAGAGTACAATAAATCCGCCTTTGCGAGGCTCTCGGACGGACGTTTCGCCTACGGGAGCACAGATGGTGCAGTGTTGGTAAAGCCTGAAGCCATTGCTCAAACCGACTATCATGCCCCACTTCGCTTAACTGGCCTGAGTATTGATTACCTCGACCCTGAGAAGGCAAAGCAATGGCAGCCGATTCTGCACGATATGGTTAAAAGGGGCACTGTGAAATTGCCATACAGGCACAACTCATTCGCCATTCACTTCGAATCAATCAATTATCGTTTTCAGCGCGATATTAATTATCAGCACGTGCTGGAAGGTTATGATAAAACCTGGAGTAATTCTTCGTCTGATGGTACTCTTCGTTACACCAATGTAGCACCAGGCACTTATTTGTTAAAAGTCCGAAATCTGCGCCGAAGCAACGGGGAGATCATTGAAGAAAAAACCCTCTTACTGACCGTGGAAGAACCCTGGTGGAACACTTGGTGGGCCTGGACAATTTATCTGGTTCTGGCAAGTTCGGTACTCTATTTCATTTTTCGCTACAACAGCAATAAGCTTCAGAAGAAACATGACGAAGATAAAATCAAGTTCTTCATCAATACGGCACACGATATTCGAACTCCGGTTACTCTTATCATGGCACCGTTGGAGGATCTGGGCCGGACTTCTGGGCTCAACAATAAAGCCCGCTACTACCTTGACATGGCGCGTAACAATACCCAAAAGTTGCACACCCTTATTACTCAACTGCTGGAGTTTGAAAAGGTGGATATCACCAGGCAAAAGACAAGCCTCTATCCTCTACCTCTTAACAGCATCTTAACCGAAGAGATTATTGGCTTTCAAGCATATTGCGACCGCAAACAGTTGAACCTGAAGCTAAACCTGCCCAATGAAGAGGTAACAATCAAAGGCGACCGGCAATTCGTGGGCATGCTACTCGACAACTTGCTTTCTAATGCCTGCAAATACACCCCGGCAGGAGGCGAAGTCATTTTGGACTTAACTGCAACCAAACAAAAAGTTATTATCACCGTTAGTGACAGCGGTATCGGTATTCCTAAAAAGAGCCAAAAATATCTGTTCAAGAAAGTTTACCGGGCAGAAAATGCGCAAAAGTCACTGGAGAAAGGAACCGGATTCGGACTGCTACAGGTACAGCGCATCGCTAAAATGTTGGGTGGAAAAATCAGCGTTCAATCTGAAGAGAGCCAGGGAACGACCTTTACCCTCATCCTGCCAAGAACCTACGAACAGCCCGAACTTGTGACTGAACCAAGCCTTGTCGCCAACCAATCCCTCACTGCTGAGCAACCTAGTTTGGACTCCCCGGTAAATCTGAAGGTAGGGAAAAACAAAAGCGAACATTCCGAAGATACCCTGCTTATTGTTGAGGACAATGAGACGCTCCGGTATTACTTACGGCACACATTCAACGACGAATACCGGGTGATTGATGTAGCCAATGGCCAGGAAGCCTTGGATAGCCTAAACAATGAATATCCTGATTTGATTCTTTCTGATGTAATGATGCCGGGTATCCAGGGTGATGAACTTTGCCGTATGGTCAAAAATAATGCCGACACTTCAGGTATTCCCTTTGTACTCCTAACCGCCAAAGTCACCCACGATGCCACTGTGAAGGGGCTGAAACAAGGGGCCGACGATTATATCCCCAAACCGTTCAGTACAGAGATATTAAAATTAAAAGTAAAGGGACTGATTGAAAACAGAAAAAAACAAAGAGCCTTTTTCATGCGTGAAGCTTTACGGCAGGTTCGAGCAGAAATGGGGCAGCCCATAAGCGAAAAGGATTCGCAACTAACTGAAGAAGTGGCTCAGGGATTGTCCGAAAACGATCGCGACTTCGTTGATCGCGCTACACATCTGGTCATTGACAACATCAGCAATACCGAGTACACCAT
>JAEWLI010000020.1 GCA_023393375.1 Bacteroidota bacterium | reverse complement strand
TCTTTGGGCAGAATAATCCCTTTTACTTTTTGTTTCCGTGCTTCAATGGCCATTGGCAAAACGCCTTTAATGGGTCGCACCATCCCGTCCAAGGCTAATTCACCCATGATCACATATTGATCCAAGTCTTCAGCAACTATTTGATTGGCAGCTTTGAGTATACTAAGAGCAATAGGCAGGTCATACGAGGCACCTTCTTTTTTGATATCTGCTGGTGCCAGATTTATTACAGTCCGATTACGAGGCATTTTATAATCATAATGCTTGATAGCTGATTCCACCCGCTGTTGACTTTCTTTTACTGCATTATCGGGCAAACCAACAATAACTACCTTGGTGCCATCGATAATATTTACCTCTACAGTAATGGTTTGAGCGTTGATGCCATAAACCGCGCAACCGTATGTTTTTGCCAGCATCTATTTTGCCAGTTTTTCAATTAACAATATAATGATGTGTATGATCTTAATATGAATTTCCTGAATTCTATCAGAATACCCATTGTGGGGTACCCTTATTTCAACATCTGCTAATGTGGCAAGTTTTCCACCATCTTTACCTGTTAAAGCGACGACCTTCATTCCTTTTTGGCGCGCTATTTCAGCTGCTTTCAAAATATTTGGAGAATTACCACTGGTGCTCAAACAAAATAAAGCATCCTTTTCAGTTCCCAATGCTTCTATGAATCGTGAAAAAATCGCTTCAAATCCATAATCATTTGCCGTACAGGTGATATGGGTGGTATCTGAGATGGCAATTGCTGCAAAAGGTTTTCGCTCATGACGATACCGGCCCGTTAATTCTTCTGCAAAATGCATGGCATCACAATGAGATCCTCCATTACCACATGAGATAATTTTGCCACCGGAATTTATAACATCTGATAGCAATCTAGCTGCAGATTCAATGATCCTGATATTTTCACTATTAATGAAACCATCTAATGTGGATCTGGCTTCATTGAGTTCCTGTAAAATGGTTTCCTGAAAGAGCATTATTCTGAATCCTGGTTTTCATTTTGCTGATAAGGATCATTGGTCACTCTGTGACTGGATTTTATTTCTTCCTCCTGATCAAATATTTTAGCTTTTAATGAGGTAATAGATTGTTCAAGTTCAAGGTTGCGTTGTTTTAATCTTCTTATATGAATGGTTTCCATAATCCATTCTGTTACCATCAGCACGATCCCCAATATTACCCAAATCTGTATCCATTTGGGAAGGGTATTCAGAATAAAATCATAGGTGAGATTATTGAAAAACAATTCATAAAAGACAGTGACAATAAATGTGGAAAGTATAAATATAAAATATATGATATAAAATATTTTCTTAAATTTTTTCATAATACTATTGGTATTGACATTTACTTCCAAAGTATAAAAATAAGATGAATTATTGAATTCTCTATCATGTAACAGATTGCATTTGGGTAAGTTTAAAGTAAATTTTGTTGTTTTCTATCAATTGTTGATGGGTTCCCTGTTCTACAATTTCTCCTTCGTGAACGACCAATATACTGTCTGCATGCTGGATAGTGCTTAACCTATGGGCAATTACAATTGATGTCCTGTTTTTCATCAGATTGGTGAGTGCGTTTTGTACAGCTTTTTCCGATTCGGAGTCCAATGCTGATGTGGCTTCATCCATAATCAATATAGGAGGGTTCTTTAATACTGCCCTGGCAATGCTTAACCGCTGTCGTTGACCACCCGATAATTTGGATCCGCGTTCACCAATATTGGTTTGATAACCATCTTCCAGTTGTGTAATAAAATCATGCGCATTGGCAATTTTAGCGGCATGTATCACTTCTTCCATCGAAGCTTTTGGCTTACCAAATGCGATATTGTTAAAAATAGAATCATTAAAAAGTATTGACTCTTGTGCCACAATGCCCATATGTTTCCTTAATGATTCTATTTGGTATTCTTTGATAGAAACTCCATCGATCAGTACTTCCCCCTTGAAAGGATCATAAAATCGAGGTATTAAATCTGCCAGGGTAGATTTGCCACCTCCTGACATTCCTACCAATGCCACTGTTGTTCCTTTTTTTATTTTAAAGTTGATATTCTTCAAAACCGGTTCACTACCATAGGCAAAGTAAACATTTCTGAATTCTATAGCATCACTAAAATGGTCAAGTGGTTTGGCATCAGGTTTATCCTGAATGACAGGTTGCAGATCAATAATTTTAAAAATACGGTCCCCGGAAGCGAGACCCCGTTGAATGCTACTAATTTCTTTCGATATTGCTTTGGCAGGGTTTAATACCTGGGCGAATATGGCAATGAAAGTAATAAATTCACTTCCGTTAAGGTCTCCCTGCAATACTTTCCCTCCGCCATATATTACCAATCCTGCTACAACCGATACACCCAAAAATTGTGACAGTGGTGTAGAAAGCTCATTTTTATAAGCCATAGACACATTGATACCAGCGTATTTTATAACTTCTTTTCTGAACTTTTGATGAACCACCTTCAGCGCATTAAAAGCCTTTATGATCCTCATACCGGTAAGCGTTTCATCCAGAATATTTAAAATTCTTCCGAGTGATTCCTGGCTTTCAAATGCCTGTAATTTTAACCTTTTAATAATTTCAGCAATCAAAAAACCTGAAACGATGATGTAACCCACTGCGAAAAAGGTTAGGTTGGTCGAAATCAACATCATCGCAATCATATATCCTATTATCAGAAAAGGTTCTTTAAATAATATGCGTAATGAATTCACAACGGAAAGTTCAATCTCCTGTACATCATTTGTAATGCGGCTCATGATATCCCCTTTGCGTTCATTTGAAAAAAAGGAAATATCGAGACGGGTGACATTTTCAAATATATTTAACCTGATTCGCCGGATTACATTAGCCCTGATCTTGGCAAGAACGATACCTGCCAGATAACCAAAAATACTGGCAATGAAAAATGAAATTACGATAACTGCACATACATAATACAAGACATACAATTTCGAGTGCTCTTGCAGGATTTGAAGAAAATAATAGTTGAAAAGATGTTTGAAATAGTCAATTATGTTAGCCAACGAAAATTCCGGATATACGGCAAAAGTTTCATAAAACTCTTTTGTCGGTTCCTGAAACAATACATCGAGTAGTGGGATAAGCAAAACCATATTCACTACACCAAATACCACTGAGATTATTGTGAAAATAATATATAGTGGGAGGTATGTGCGAAAAGGCCTGGCATATGATAAAATTCTAAAAAAAGCCTTCATGGTTTTACACTTTGCTTAGTCCGGTGCAATGTTAATCGATTTTGAAGAAACACTGAAATAGTTTGTATTTCCAATAACATTTAATTTCAGAAGTCAAATGATTTTGCGGGTGCGTTCCAACGAAGACCGATGTTGGTCAATGAATGTTTATTATTAACCCCCAATTCATTATCAAATGTTCTGATTTGTTGTGATACCTCCAAAAACAGATTGTGTTTAAGGTGGTAATTGGCCCTTAAACCCAGGATAGAGATATCTGTGCTGATGCCCTGACCTAACTTATTTTCATATTCTTGCTCCCGATCTACGTAACTAAGCATCACATCACCTCCCCAATTACTTCCATTGTGGTCGGCTCCGTAATGAATATCCATATATTTTGCTTCGAGCATTAACCTTTTGAGGGGTTGATATTTCAATATACCAATATATTCAATAAAGTTGGCTCCCAAAGGATGAGCCATAGGTTGATTGTAATGGGCATAATTGGTATAAATATCGGAATGACCATAGGTATAAGGCCTTGCCCAATTGTTTTCCAATTGTAAATCGAGATTTTTAATACCTAAAACGTTGGTATTCTTTAGCCCAACTTGCATGCCATATTTATTAGCCCACCAGCCTGTATTTATTTGATCTAGTTTAAATTCATCCAGGATCAGTTGGCCATAAAGTAAGTAATTTTTGGTAATGATCCAATTCAAGTCAACCCCAACTAAAGCATTGTCAACACTTCCATTCTGGTGCTCCATAGATCTATAAAATATAATTGGATTTAGATAACCTACCTCATAGTGCTGCACACCATTTTCATCGGGTGTGCCAAAAACCACCGCCTCAAATAAGCCGACATTCAGATGGTCTGTTATATTGAGGCTGAGATGGTGCAGTGACATAAACTTGGAGGGAAATCTTCCGGTGCCAAGGGAACCTGTAGCAGACCCATAAGTTTCGGCAGTCATTTTTGTAAACAGATTGGTATAATTGAGCCTCCAAACATTCGTACTCAACTTAAAGAAAACATAACTGTTGGCATAGTCAGACAATAAAAGCGATCGATAACCGCGCCCTATGCGCAACTTATCATAACCAAACTGTACATTTATTTCTTTTATAGCATTGAAAGATATGTATCCCCTGCCAGTAAAATAATCAACCCCATTATCTTTAAATGCCTTCCAGAAACCTTCACCAGGGATTACTTCGTTTTTTGCAATATATTCCCTTACATAAGATGGAAAAGCGGCCTGGTTTTCACCAATATAGGAGTAAAATCCAATTTTATTCCCAATCATGCCTCTTAATTCGATGCCACGGGTGTTTTGATAAGTAGTTATATCCTGGTCAGATTCTGAGCCTATACTTAAATTCAATACCGGATTGATGTGAAGATCAAAATTTTCAGTCTGCACATGGTAAAAGTCTGATTTTGCCCGGTAAAAATGGGTGAGAAAGGGTTTACTGCTCATAGGGGACGCATTATTCAGGTATTCCCAATTATCATTGGCAAGATATTCAAAATTAAACTTGTCCCGTTCGTTGAAATTGTTCACATCCAGGGAATCCAGAAAACCTGCGATTTTTATACGTTGATAAGGCTTTACAGATGAATGGATTTGCTGACTAAACTTTCCGTCTTGAATTTCAAAGCGGTTGAGTATATCATAATAATCCTGATTTAGCGGTGCATTGGCACTTTGTGCATTTCCAATTTCAGAGATCGCAATACACAAACATAATAAAAGGATGTATTTCATCGGGTTGATTATAATTAAACTTAGCAAAAGTAGTTATTTTCGGGATTAATTATTGTGCAAATCGTGTGGGAATGATACATCTTGTATTTTTAATTTCTGAAAATAATAGTGCGTATTCTTTTTAATTACACACTTTGACTTAATATTTTTTATTGTTAATTTTGTGCCTCTTTAAAGCGATCTTGATTTGATATTAAAAATAAAAACGAGGAAATGAAAAAAGATATTCATCCGGACTATAGAGAAGTGGTTTTTTATGATACTTCCAGTGATTATAAATTTATCACCCGGTCTACAATAAAGACTTCTGAAAAGATAGAAGTAGATGGCAAGGAATATCCTCTGATAAAAATCGAGGTAAGTTCAGCATCTCACCCCTTTTATACCGGTAAAAAGATTTTCGTAGATACTGCTGGAAGGGTAGAAAAATTCAACAAAAGATACAAGAAATAAGATTTAACTTTTGTATTTAAAAAGTCTCTCAAAGTTTTAACTTTGAGAGACTTTTTTTTTGTCTGCCACTTGCCATGGCAAATTCCGGTTACTAACATTACAAATTCATGAAAATAATTCTTTTTGATCATCCAGACATCCGAAACTCTTTATTGCCACTCACCTTTACCAGACCTGTAGCAACCATAAGATGTGGCATTCTAACAATTGCAGAAAAATGGTCTCATTACCTTAGCCAACCGGTTTCTTTTTTGACAGAAGAATATCTTCGCCCAAAGTATCCATTTATTCCAGCCAATGAAAATTTATTGATCAATGGTGCAGTCTTGCCTGATTCAATACTTTCTGAAGCTGTATTAAGCTTAAAATTGAATGAGGGTGTCATCACCAATGGTGAAGTAATAGCTGCAAGAATAGCAGTGGCAGATATGGATTCCTTTATATCCCATGGGTTTAAGTTAACCCATCTGAAATTGACAGAATTGCCGACAACCTTGATTAAAAATACCTGGCATATATTTCATTTCAATGGGGAACAGATCAAAAAGGATTTTGAAATCCTTACCAAAGGCAGGACATCCGGAATAATAACAGATAAACACACCATCGCCTATTCACCGGAAAATATATTTGTAGAAGAGGGTGTAAAAGTTAAAGCATCTATTTTAAATGCCGAAGATGGCCCTATCTATTTAGGAAAAAATTCAGAGATTCAGGAGGGTGCCATGATCAGGGGGCCATTTGCACTGGGAGAAGGGGCTGTTATCAATATGGGTGCTAAAATACATGGTGATTCGACATTTGGACCTTATTGTAAAGTAGGGGGGGAGGTTGCCAACTCGGTCCTGTTCGGTTATAGTAATAAAGGACATGATGGTTATTTGGGTAATTCGGTGATTGGGGAATGGTGCAATTTGGGTGCCGATACCAACACCAGCAATCTAAAAAATAATTATAAATCTGTAAAAGTTTGGTCTTATCTAAAAGATCGATTTGAAGATTCCGGTTTGCAGTTTTGCGGCCTGACCATGGGAGACCATTCCAAAAGTGGTATCAACACCATGTTTAACACTGGTACAGTCGTCGGTGTGTCAGCCAATATATTTGGTTCAGGTTTCCCCCGTGCCATGGTGCCTTCTTTTTCATGGGGAGGGGCATCAGGATTTACAACATTTGGCTTAAAACAAGCTTTTGAAGTAGCAGAAGCGGTGATGAAACGAAGGGGTATACCATTAGAAGACGTGGACAAAATGATTTTAGCGCATATCTTTGAATTATCTGCTAAAAACAAGGTGTGGGAAAGATTTGGGGGATATTAAGTTTTACACAGTAATTAAAATTTCATGTTGTTTAAAGAAATTCAGGGGTTGCAGGATGTCAAATTGCAGCTGATCAATTCAGTTTCGCAGAACCACCTGGCACATGCTTTATTGTTTTCTGGTAAAGAAGGTGGAGCAGGCTTAGCATTGGCCCTTGCATTTGCCACTTATGTTAACTGTACCGATCAAAAAGAAATTGATGCTTGTGGACAATGTCCATCGTGCATGAAGAGCAGAAAATTCATTCATCCTGACCTGCATTTTGTATTTCCTGTTTGTTCCACAAAAGACATAACTGGTACCAATGTGGTAAGCGTAAATTATTTGAAAGACTGGCGAAGATTTATTCTTGAAAATCCATATGGAGCGGCGAGTGATTGGAATATTTGTTTTGGTGGGGATAATAAACAATTAAATATATCGAAAGAAGAAAGTCGTCAAATTATTAAAAATTTAACCCTCAAGACTTTTGAGGGGGAATACAAGATTATGTTGATTTGGCTGCCGGAATACATGCACCCTGCTGCGGCAAATGCCATTTTGAAAATTCTGGAAGAACCACCTATGAAGACGCTCTTCCTTCTGGTGACACAGAAACAGGAGGATTTGCTCCCCACCATAATTTCCAGAACCCAACCAGTTCAAATCAGATCTTTTACGGATGAGGAAATAGTCGAAATTCTTGTTGAAAAGTACAATGCAGAGCCTTCCAAAGCAACTCATATTGCTCAAATTTCAGATGGCAATATCAATATGGCCATTCAAATGTACGCAGAAGTCGAGGATGATAGCCACAAGATGCTGCGTGATTGGATGAGGTTGTGTTTTACAAATGATTATGCCCAACTGGTTTCATGGACTGATTTATTCCAGAAAACCAGTAAGTTAGGTCAAAAAAGTATGTTGCAATATGGTTTAAATATAATGAGAGAAACCCTTTTGGTGCATGCAGAAAATAGGCATTTATCCCGGTTACTGGGTGAAGAGAAAACATTTGTTGAAAATTTCAGTAATGTCATTTCACCTGATATGGTAATGGAAATGACGGAACAACTAAATCTGGCACTTTTTCATCTTGAAAGGAATGCAAATGCAAAAATTGTGTTTCTCGATTTGTCTTTAAAAATGAGCAGTATTATGCGAACATAGCCAAAGGAAATGAGTGAACATATCATAAAAATAGGAACAAGAGGTAGCAAATTGGCGTTATGGCAGGCCAATTATGTAGCAGATCTGCTAAAAAATGGAGGTGTAAACACAGAGATCCTGATTATTGAAACCAAGGGTGATAAAATTCTGGATGTCACTATTGGAAATATAGGGGGCAAGGGTGTATTTACTGAAGAAATTGAGGAACAACTTCTGTTGAAAAACATTGACATTGCCATTCATAGTGCTAAAGATATGCCCTCAGAACTACCTTCAGGATTAGAGTTGTTGGCATTTACCGAACGAGAAAAAGTTAATGATGTAGTGATTGGCAATATTGATCTTACTCAACAAAAAGGATGGTTGGTAGGAACCTCATCCACACGGCGGGTAGCTTTTCTTAAACATTTTTATCCTCATGTTCGCACAATTGCTGTACGAGGTAATCTTCAAACCAGGATCAGAAAGATGCAGGATGGGCAATGTGACGGTTTGTTACTTGCATTTGCCGGTGTGCATCGGATGGGTTACGACGAAATGATTACACATGTGCTGCCTTCTGAGGAATTTACTACTCCTGCTGGTCAGGGATCTATTGCCATTGAAGTTTCGAATCATCTGCCTGATGAAAAGAAACAACTGATTCATCAACTGGTCAACCACAGAAATACAGAGCTATGCGTAAGAGCTGAGCGGGCATTCTTAAAAACCATGCATGGAGGATGTAGTATCCCGGTTTTTGTATACTCAACTATCGTAGGAGAACAATTGCGCATTAACGGTGGAATTGTTAGTTTGGATGGTAAAAACATGGTAAGAAAATCAATTTCAGGAAATCTTAATAATTTCGTCGAATTGGGTGAGGATCTGGCAAAACAGGTGTTGGAATGTGGAGGAAGGGAAATACTTGAAAAGATAAAAATGGCTAATTAACACTACCCAGCAAATTCAGCAGAATGGCCGTGAAACCAAACATGAAAATTATCTGCCATAAATGACCAGGGAAGAAGCTATGTCTTTAGGTGTTGCCTGGTTTAATCAACAGGGTTGGCAACCATTTACCTATCAGACAGAAGCCTGGCAAGCGTATCTTAATGGCAATAGTGGGTTAGTAAATGCTCCCACAGGTACAGGAAAAACTTATGCACTAGGTATGGGTATTATTCTGGAAGCCTTATTAAATCAGGATAAGATTGGCAATACAGGTCCGGTTGCCATATGGATCACGCCCATCAGGGCTTTAAGTACCGAAATTAACAATGCCATACAGCGATTATGTGAAGGGATGGGATTGTCGTGGCAAGTGGCTGTCCGGACAGGTGATACTACCTTAAGTGATCGTCAAAAACAAAGAAAAAAAGCCCCTCAGTTTTTAATCACCACACCAGAAAGCCTGCACCTGATGCTGGCTTCTAAAAATCATAACGAATATTTTTCTTCCTTGAAATGTCTGGTAGCTGATGAATGGCATGAAATGCTTGGATCCAAAAGGGCAGTACAACTCGAATTGGCTTTATCCAGATTAAAAATACTTTCTACCGGATTGAAAATTTGGGGAATATCCGCAACCATTGGCAATATGCACGAAGGTTTAAGGGTATTGATGGGTTATCACAATAAACAAGGGCTGCAAAAAATCATCAGAGGGAACACCAGTAAATTGATAGATGTAAAAACCTTAATCCCGGATGAAATAGAAAAATTTCCCCGGGCTGGTCATTTGGGTATCAGCATGCTGGATAAGGTAATTACGGTAATTAAAAACAGTACCACTTCATTATTATTTACCAATACCCGCTCACAGGCCGAAACCTGGTATCAGAAAATTCTGGAGCATTCACCTGATCTGGCAGGGTTAATGGCCTTGCACCATGGATCAATCAGCAGGGAAATCAGAGTCTGGGTCGAGGAAGCCCTTCATGAAAGAAAACTTAAAGTGGTAGTCTGTACATCCAGTTTGGATCTGGGAGTGGATTTTCATCCTGTAGAAACCATCATTCAGGTAGGCAGCCCAAAAGGAGTGGCCCGTTTTATTCAAAGGGCAGGTCGGAGTGGGCATCAACCGGGAGCTACCAGCAAGATCTTTTTTGTGCCCACCAATTCCCTTGAATTGGTAGAAGCCGCAGCTCTCAAACAAGGAATAAAAGAAAACAAGGTTGAAAGCCGACAACCATTTATTCGCTCTTTTGATGTATTAATTCAGTACTTATATACATTGGCAGTTTCTGATGGATTTAAACCTTCAGATATTTATCCGGAGATCAAATCTACTTTTTCTTTTCACTCCATCGATAAAGCAGAGTGGCAATGGTTGTTGAATTTTATGTTATCAGGTGGTGAGAGCCTTCATGCTTATGAAGAATATCAAAAATTGACCGTGGAAGATGGCATCTACAAGATCAAAAACCGAAGATTTGCTATGCGTCACCGTTTATCCATTGGCACTATTGTAGGGAATAACATTCTTCAGGTGAAATATCTGTCTGGGACTTTAATTGGCACAATTGAGGAATCTTTTATCTCCATGTTGAGTCCAGGGGATGTCTTTTGGTTTGCGGGAAGAAGCCTGGAGTTTATCCGGGTAAATGGAGTCCAGGTGTTTGTGCGAAAAAGTCGAGAAAAAAAAGGCCGTATTCCCAGTTGGATGGGAGGCAGAATGCCATTGTCATCCCAAATGTCGGAACTTCTTAGAGAAAATGTCAATAGAGCACTTCGTGACGATTGCCAAGAGGAAGAATTAATTGCTGTCCGACCATTGATCTTTAAACAACAGGAGATTTCGCATGTCCCGGGACCGAAGGAATTTCTAATTGAAAAATATAAATCAAAAGAAGGGGTGCATGTATTTATGTATCCTTTCGAAGGACGTTTTGTTCATGAGGGGATTGCCTCATTATTGGCTTTTCGAATTGCACAGATTAAACCGATTACTTTTTCCATCGCACTTAATGATTATGGTTTTGAACTATTGTCTGATCAGGAAATCCCCATTGAAGAAGCATTGGAGGAGGATTTATTTAATGAGAAAGATCTGGTTTCAGAACTTCAAGCCAGTCTAAATGCTACTGAAATGGCTCGTGCACGGTTCCGGGATATTGCTGCCATTGCAGGACTTACTTTTAAAGGTTATCCGGGAAATTTTATTCCCGAAAGGCATTTACAATCCTCCTCCCGTTTATTTTTTAATATGTTTTTAGAATATGATCCGCAAAATCTGTTGTATCGGCAAGCTTATCAGGAAGTGTTGGAATTTCAACTTCAGGAGGCTCGAATGAAAGCATCTATTCAAAGAATCAATCATCAGCGGATCATTCTCAAAGAAATTAAGCAAATCTCACCTTTCAGTTTTCCAATTATGGTCGACCGGCTACGGGAAAACCTAACTTCTGAACGGTTTGAAGAAAGAATCCGAAGGATGAAACTGGAGCTGAATGATTAATAATGATGATTAGTCGGGAAAAGTCTGCCCGTAATTGTATTTTTGTAGCATGAAGGAAGTGGTCATCAGGGACCAGGAATTGATACTCCATCCCAGCAAAAGTATCTATTGGAAAAACAACAAAACCTTATTAATTGCTGATTTTCATATCGGCAAAAGTGCTCATTTCAGAAGAAACGGTTTCCCGGTACATACTGGAGTTGATCAGGTTAACTTGAAGAATTTATTTAAACTATTAAATACATATCCTGCCGAACATTTGATTTTTTTGGGTGATCTTTTTCACAATAAAGTAAACAGAGAATGGGAAGTTCTGCAAAAATTGCTATCCAACTTTCAGTCATTGGCAGTAAGTCTGGTTTTGGGTAATCATGATTTATTGTCCACCACCTTTTATCAACAAATGAACATTGAAGTATTCCCGATAAAAATTTGTATGAACCCATTTGTACTCACTCATAAACCACTTGTTGAGCCTTCAGAAGAGGGTTATCATCTGGCTGGGCATTTGCATCCGGGAATAGTGTTAAGAGGAAAAGGCAGACAATCCGTAAGACTACCTTGTTTTTATTTCAATGAATATCAGGGTATTATGCCGGCTTTTGGTGAATTTACCGGTATGGCTATGATCAGACCCAAAAAAAATGACCAGGTTTATGTTGTAACCGACAGGGGGGTAGTTGACGTTTAAGCTTACATATTGGAATGGTGAAAAAAAAGACCCTTATAAAGCTTGCTTTGTTTACGCTCTTTGGATTTAGTCTCATAGGGTTTATCATCATTCGCAGTTTTTCTGTCACACCAATTAACCAGGTACTGTTATCTGGAGAACCATTATGGATTCAGATAATAATTGGCACAAGCATCGGTTTGGTTGCAGCTGTTATAGGTTGGAAGATTATTGAACAGCCACCATTACAACCGGTTAGAATGTTCTTCTCAACATTGATACAAAATCTTAATCTTTCATTTTCGGAAATTATCCTGATTTCTTTTTGCGCCGGTGTAGGAGAAGAAATATTGTTCCGCGGTGCAATACAACCTTTTCTCGGGATCTGGATTACTGCTATTGTATTTGTGGCAATTCATGGATACCTGAATCCTTATAATTGGCGCTTGTCGGTCTATGGCATATTCATGACCCTGGTAATAGCCGGATTAGGGTATTCTGCTGAGCATTACGGTTTGATATCGGCTATTTCGGCTCATATCATGATAGATATCTATCTCTTGTATAAATTAACCCATGACAAAGCCACCAGAGAATCCCTTAAAGAAGAAGCGAACATTTAAAAACTGGTAGAAATTTATTGCCTAAGCATCTGAATCGTCATCGTAATTGGGCTCATACGATGGATCTTTTGAATCATCATAATTATCACTGTATGATTCCGTCTCATTCTCCTGGTTACTGGTATTGTCGAAATCATCATCGCCTACACTGAAATGGAATTCATCATCCGAGTCATTGTGTTTCTTGATTTTTTCTATCTGAACCTTCACCATGTATATTGTGTCATCTGTTTCCAGAGGAACAGCAAAAAACGTTTCGTTCTTAGAATTATTTAGTCGGATAAGTTTATTTGAGAAACCATACGGGTATTGTTCTCTTAGTTGATCCTGTAGCTCAGTTGAAAGTTTCTCGTAACTTTTTATTATCCTCTTCTTTTCCATATTATTTAGTGTTTCGAGACGTAAAGTAAAAACAAAAGTTGCATTCAAAAAAGAATGTCAAATAATATTTATAAAAATATCATCGGCAATCATTCCAACTCACTTTTTTATATATTTAATTTTTTAACCTAAGTTAATTTTCACACTTCCCGGCTTCTATTTTGATATACATTCTTGAAATAGAAAAGTTTATAAATCATTCTGTTTTTCCATTAAATGTCTGATTTCTTCGCGGGAAATTTTTGTATGACGAAGCAACCGTGGTACAGAAGGGGAAACAATGGAAAAATTAAAAATAATGATCATGAATAAGATGATAAATAACTGGTCAGCTGTGATCAATAATCCTGCAATACTTAGAATGAGGGCTATCTCCAAAAAAGAAAACTTTATTACCATAGCTTGATGATAATAAATAAGCTTACTTGTTAAATCTTTCTTATGGCGTACATTCCTAATCCGTTTATTAAAAACCAAATAGCCCAGTATAACGGAAACAACCGGAATCAATATTAAAATTGAAGTAACCGGAAATATAAAATTCTCACTCACCACAGGAGATAACATCTCCCCTTTATTGGTTCGCAAGTATACCACCACAAAAATTAGTAATGGTAGTGCTAACAATCCGTAAAGGATCAGTCTCAATCGTTGTACAAACTCATTAATCGATGTTGGCATGTTTCTACCAGTTAGGTGTTGGTAAAAATAAAGCCTTTTCAAAAAAGAAAAGGCTTAGATGATAGAGTTTATTTTAGGTTGATATCTATTTATGATATGAAAAAAATAAACGGATACAAAAGGGAAAGGTTTCATTAAAAATTTACGGTTTTAATTGAGCGAAACTCTTCGAGAACTTCTTCATTTGGAGCGCGGTCAAATAATGAAACTACTATAATAGACAATAATGAAAACAGAAAACCTGGTACAATTTCATATAATTCGAAAATACCGCCATTCAGTTGTTTCCATATGAGTACCGTTAATCCTCCTATGATAATTCCCGTTATTGCTCCTTTATAGGTGATACGTTCCCAAAACAATGATAAGATAATTAATGGACCAAAAGCTGCACCAAAACCTCCCCAAGCATAAGCCACCAGATCCAGCACAGAGGACTCCGGATTTAAAGCAATAAAAAATGCAATAATAGCGATGATGACAACAGATATCCTTCCTGCCCATATCAACTCCTTCTGAGAAGCATTTTTTCTGAAAATAAAACGATACAAATCCTCCGTCATCGCTGAAGAAGCTACCAGCAATTGTGAATCTGCCGTACTCATAATGGCCGCAAGTATCGCTGAAAGTACTATTCCTGTAAACCAGGGATTGACGAGAATATCAACCATCAACATAAAAACCGTTTCATTTTCCGGAGGCCTCAATGATTTTTCCACAATAATATTTCCGGTCATTCCAATGAGTATGGCACATGCCAGACTGATTACCACCCATATTATGGCTATTTTTCTGGCCTTGGGGATTTGGCGAGAGTGTTTTATGGCCATAAATCTTACCAGAATATGAGGTTGCCCAAAATAACCTAAACCCCATGCAGCCAGGGAAATGATTCCAATGGAAGTTAATGATTGTCCGTTTCCGGCATTGAAAATATTGAACAAAGATTTCTGTTCAAGAACAAGGTAAGTTTGATCAATGCTGCCCTGATCACCAATTACCAATAGCGGAATAGAAATAATGGCGAAAAAGATGATAACACCCTGAATAAAATCCGTCCAGCTGACAGCCATAAACCCACCTAAAAATGTATAGGAAATAATAACCAGTACACCGGTGATTAATGCAGAGTGGTAGGAGAGATCGAAAACGGTGTTGAACAATCTGGCTCCGGCGACAAATCCGGAAGCTGTATAAATCAGAAAGAATACCAGAATGAATATTGCCGAAACTACCCTGATGGTGTGGTCTTTAACTTTGAACCGGTTCTGTAGATAAACGGGTAGTGTGAGTGCATTCCCGGCCACCTGGGTATATTTCCTTAATCTGCTGGCGATGATTTTCCAATTCAGATAAGCACCCAACCCTAAACCAATGGCTATCCAAACTGAACCTAAACCGGTGGTATAGGCTAATCCAGGAAGTCCCAATAGCAACCACCCGCTCATGTCTGATGCCTGTGCACTTAAAGAGGCAACCCAACTGTTTAGGCTTCTGCCTCCCAGAATATAATAGGAAATACTGGAGGTTTTCTTGTAGAAATACCATCCAATGAGTATCATGAGGACTAAATAAACAATAAATGTGACCAGTACTCCAGATTGTTCTACCATTGATGTTTGTTAAAAGAAACGAACATTCATATGTATATTCAAGCTATTCTTTTATGCTGCGGCTAATGAAACAAAAATATTATAAAAGGCTGTCGATGATCGCAAGAGCTTTACTATATTGTGGTTCAAGTGATATTTCCGGCACCAGTTCCACATATTTTATAATATCATCTTTATCAAGGACAAAGATAGCACGTGAGGTAAGACCTTTCAATGGCCCGTCTGTCATTTCCACATTATATTTACTTGTAAATTCACCATACCGGAAATCGGAAGCAGCAATGATATTGGTGATATGATTGTTCTGCATATACCGCTTCATGGCAAAAGGTAAATCCTTTGAAATCACCAAAGCTGCTACACCATCTTTTTGAGCTAGTTTTTGGCTAAAGTTAAAAGTTTCTGCTGCACATACTGATGTATCGAGGCTAGGTACAGCTATTAGAATTTTTATTTTTTCCCCTATTTCTGATAATCTTACTTCAGATAATTCGGTATCAACAAAAGTGAAATCAGGACCTTTTTGCCCTTCGGCCGGAAGTTCTCCTTTTAAATGAACCGTTTTGCCTTTATGTGTTACTGTTGTCATGATAGGATGTTTTCTTTGTGTTTTATTTTAACTGAACAATCTTAAGGATGTTATGCATTCAAATATAGGAGGATATTGTGAATTTTATGCAAAAAGGGATAGATAATTTCAAGAAGGGCTAAATTATATAGAGAAATATTAAAAATTAGTATTAAAACATATTTTCTGTTGAATGAGTCACTAAAATAAATGTAGAATTAAGCTTTTCAAAGAATTGAATTATATTTGCGTAAAATTTTAGGGATCTTAGCACATCCAAATAGTTATCGGGATGTTTAGAGCATCTCATAATAGGAAATTGTTGGTTCGGGTAAATGAACCAATGATTTTTGAAAGGGAATAATAAAAGGGGATCTTAGCTCAGTTGGTTTAGAGCACCACGTCGACAACGTGGGGGTCGTTGGTTCGAATCCAATAGGTCCCACCAGGTAGGTTTGAGTTTGGGTTTGAGTTTGGGTGAAAAAGGAAGTGCTTACAGTAGACTGTAGGTGCTTTTTTGTTTAGAATAGGTTTAGCAAATAGCTTTTTGGAAATTAGGTAAAAAATCCTAAATTGCATTGTTAAATTAAAACAAAAATCCACAACTATACGATGTCTCCTATTATCACAAGAGTTCGCCTTATTCTATTACTTGTTGTTATTTATACAGGTTGCTCCAAATCCGATGAACATCAATACCGACTAAATAAATTTCTGAAAGATAATACGTCTGTTACTACCTTTCGTTTTGTGCACAATGAAGACAAGGAAATTGTTGGTGCCAACGGAACCAAAATATATATACCCCGTGAATGTTTCACAAAAAAAGATGGAGACAGTATTGACCCAGGAGATACTATAACAGTCTTTTTTAAAGATGTTCTAACACCTTCAGAAATTATCTTTGAGGGTTTAAATACAATGGCAGATGATGGATTGCTCGAAACCTCGGGCATGATAAATTTATTAGCGGTAAGAGGAGAAGACACTTTAATTGTAAACCCTAATAAGTTTATAAAAGTAGAATTTAAAAATGTATTCAAGGGAGAAACAAACGATGCCAACCTGTTTTTGGGTAATTTATCACAAAATGAGTTTTATTGGTCGATAATTCCTCCTGAACAATTAGGAGGTATCTTATTGTGGAAAGAGTATATATACAACATTAAAAAGTATTCTGATTATGTTATTTTAGAAGGTAGTTTTATCAATGGAATAGATACCACTTTATGGAAAGATAATAAGGCTCTTGATATTAAAATCGCAGATACTGTCTTTGAGGCATATTATAGATCTTTAAACAATATCACACTCGATGAAGCAATGCAACTGGACCCTGATTCACTTTATAAAATAAGTAGTCAAACAGAATACGACGATACGGTAGCCACTAATGAAGCATATGTGGGTGAAATAAAACCTCGATATGTATTTATGATTCAAGACTTAGATTGGATTAACCTTGATTACTTTGTTGATGATACCTCGGCCACACTTACTATTTCAAACCTTCCGGGGAAAACTTATAACAAATACCTGATTTTTGAGGATATTAATTCGGTATTTCCTATTTATGATGATGAACCCAATATAAAGGGGCTCCCTTCTGGCCAAAAGTGTAAATTATTAGTTTTTGGCTATGATGGAAGCAATTTGAAATATGATTTGATTTCTATTAAAACCGGATCCAACACCCATAAAAATATCAGTTTAAAAAAAATTGAAGAGGCAGAATTATTAAAAATCATCAAATCTCTTGATAAAATTATTTAGGTGGGAATAGCAGTTAGTTGGGATTTATTGAAATCATCCATTTTCTATCGATACTCTTTTATAAAATTACCTTAGTCTCTTAAATCTGGTTTTTATCATATCTAAATACGAAGCTTTATATTCATCATTTAAAAAGCTTTGCCCAATAAACTTAAACCACATCTCTTTGACATTTTCCATTCTTTTAAAAATATTTTCCTGTTGCTTTTTGTCTATTTTGAGTGTATTAAAAGCGGTAATAAAATCATTACGTTGGATTTTCTTCTTTTTCCCATTGAGGGTAAGAGCCAGATCCTCATCATCAATTAGGTTGACTATGTTAGTCGCTACCATATCATAAGCAGGTGAAAGAACTGGTCCAATATTAGGTTGATATATCAAGGAAAAGTTTTTCAAGTGCATATCAGCATTCCCGGTTAGGAATGAGAACAAAACCTGTTCAAAGAAATTAATTACATCTAAAACCGGATTAACAGAGAATTTTATAATAGCTTTTGCGATCTGTTCATAAGAACCATGATATTTGTTCTCTGTCAGCCTTTCTGTTAATTGACACATATCCTCCATATGAAATTTTCCTTTTTTTGTTCTATCGATTCGCTTAGTAATATAGGAAAGGTTTCCTGACTGTAACCTGATTAAACTATGCGGCACTGTTTTGATATTGGCAATAGCCGCCAAATGCATAGTTAGGTCTTCTACTTCGGGCAATTGAGGATAAAAAGCAGTTGGAGGTTTTAAAATATAACTACCCCATAATCCAACTATGGTAAATCGCTTAGATTCTTTTTCATTTTCACCTTTAATAATGTCCAGTGATAGTTTGGGTTGAACTCCCGTCACCGTTATTTGACTTCGGATAACTTCTTTACCTAATTCTACCATTTGATTTTCTGTAAATGGCAATTCCGGTGCAATGGGATGTCCAAATATTTTTTTGCTGCAAGCAGGATGAAAATCACCAGCATTTTCCAATGGTTGATAACAAAACAAACACCTGTTCATGATTTAACCTCCTCCTCTAAAGGATGTACACTGACTGCACCAATACAATCTTTGCAACAAGCCAACAATAATCCCATTCTGTCCCTTGGATCCAGTTTCCAGTTTCTTTCCACGATATCGAGAAGCCATCCTTCTGGGATTAATCCATCAAAAAACGGAAAGAGGACGTTGCTGGTGAATGGTCTTTTTTGAAGAGGCAGTGTTAGGCTGATAGGTAATGTATCCTCTTGGTTTAAATATACAGTATCATAAACATAATGATAACCATTTTCATCTTGCGTCAGCCAACCAGCCGTTTTATCGAATATTTTTATCTCTGCCTTTTTCATGATAACATCTTATCCCGATCCATTGGAACAGCCCCTAACTGATGACCAAAGAGTTGTAAGACCTGATTCACTTTGTCCATTCTTAATGATGGTTTTCCTTGTTCAAGTTCCCTTACAAACCGTAAACCCACACCAGCTTTCTCCGCCATTTCGGGTTGGGTGAGCCCTGCCAATTTCCTTTTTTCCTTTACAAACCCATTTAAATCCATATTATACCTTTTGGGGTATAAATATAGTTTATTTTAATGAAATTATACCTAATAGGGTATAAAAATATCATAAACTTTGTATTTATACCCTTAAGGGTATAAATACATGCCTGAGGTAATTATATGATCTTTAAAAGAAAAGAATTTATTTGTAATGTAATAAAGTTCAATAATAATAAATGGACTTATGAAAGTTATTCCTCTTCTTTTGCCCTCTTAACTTTATCATGTGCTTCTTCTACTTCATCGACATCAGCTTCGGGTTCATCTTGTTTGTGTCGTTTAGAAGGCATATAACATAACCTGACATAAATAGGAAAGTGATCGGAACCAAAGTAGGGAAGGGTTTTTATTTCCAGCAATTGAAAATGATCGGAATGAAATATATGATCAAGTGGCCAGCGGAATAGCCAATATCGGGCGTGAAAAGTACTAAACATTCCTCTTCCTTTTCTGGGATCAAGCAGTTCGCTAAAACGCTGAAAAAGATTGGTTGTAAAAGACCACGCAACATCATTCAGATCACCAGCCACGATCACTGGATTTTCATCTTCCCGTGTTTCTTTACCAATAGTAATCAGTTCAGCATCCCGGTTGGTTGATGTTTTGCTATGGCCAGGAGCTGGTGGTTTTGGGTGCACAGCATAAAATCTGAAAATTTCCCCGCTATTAAGTTCTACGTCAGTATGAACAGAAGGAATTTCATCGCTCAGAATATATTTTACCTGTGGATTGATCAATTTGAATTTGGAATAAAACAACATTCCATAAGTATTTTCAAGTGGCACCAGTACATGGAACGGGTAGTGTTTTTTTAAATCATCCATCTGATTGGTCCACCATTGGTCTGTTTCTACCATCACCAGAATGTCCGGCTTATTGTCATGTATTAACCTATGGGCATCTATAGCGTTACGATTGTACATATATACATTCATCACCATGATGCTAAAGACAGGATGATCACCGGGATCTTTACAAGTGAGTACGTCTTTTTTAGAAAAAATGGTATAAGGGAAAATCATAAAACACTGATACCCCATTGCCAATACAGTTCCTGCACCTATTATATATTCATAAGTATGATTTTGCCATGTAATGATGAATAGTGTGATAGAGAGCAATCCCATAAAAACCAGCTGTAAACGTGGAAAATCAAATATTCTGATCCACCAATGATCCAGTTTTATAAAAGGGAGAAGTGTTGCGATCACCACAAATATGCCAATGAAAATTGAAATTATATTGGTGATACCCATAAGTAGGACTTAAAATTATAATCTAGTTAAAAAAATATCCTACTCATAAACCTGAATCGATGACATTTGTTTTATGGACTATTCAAATCTCAATGATTCAATAGGGTCTACTTTAGATGCTTTATATGCTGGGTAATAGCCAGAGATTAATCCTACCAAAAAGCAAACCGCAACTCCTACTAACATCCATGTCCACGGAGCTACAAAACCAGATGCTTGAAGAATGGCAGCAATCCCATTGCCCACGAGTATGCCCAATATAATGCCTGCCATGCCTCCTAACTGACAGATTACAATTGCTTCCAGAAGAAATTGTTGTCTGATGCGACCGGGATTTGCTCCTACAGCTTTTCTAACCCCAATTTCTCTTGTCCTTTCTTTTACAGAGACCATCATGATGTTCATTAAGCCGATTGAGGCACCCAGTAAAGTGATAAATCCGATAACAAAACCGCCTACTCGTAAGTATCCTGAAATTTCATCCAGCATTTCAAGAACCGATTCATTCTTTTTGACTTCAAATGAATTTTCCTGCGACAAAGGGTCTTTTCTAATATTACGCATCAAACCAGTGGCTTCACCGATGGTTTGATCTATATTGACAGGGTTGGCAACTTCCACATCCAGCGTATAATTTAATCTGGAGTTTTTGGCAAGTCTGGCAGCTGTAGTAAAAGGTATGAAAATGGACCGGTCAGCACCACTGGTGCCACCAAACCCTCCTTCTTTTTTAAGAAGACCCACTACTTTAAATCGGTTTCCCCAGAAAGTAATATAAGAATTTTCGATGGATTCATTCTCGCCGTACAAAGCCTCACGTACCTGATCGCCTATGATGGCTACATTGGTGCCATTATTCAGCTCAATCATCGAGAAACTTCGCCCAGTACTCATTTCCATAGCCCTCATGATCAGAAAGTTTTCGTCAACGCCTCTGATTCTCATGTTGGGATTTGTTTTTTTTGAAAAGCGTTTAATCTCAGCAGAATAACTTAGAAAGGTAGAAATAGACATTCGGGAACTATGTGCAAAGTCTTGTTTAAATTGCAATAATTCTTTAAGCTCCAGGGGAGGGTAAACTTTGTTTTTTTTACCTTCTTGACTTGTTTCCCGGTTGTCTACTGAGGAGATAGCAAACGAATTGCCACCGAAAGCATTGAAGTTTTTGCTGACAGAACCTTTGATCCCATCTATTGCTGTAAGAATACCTACCAATGACATAATGCCAAAAGCAATAATTAATGCTGTAAGCGTGGTGCGAAGTGCATTGGTTCGTACAGCATTGAAACTTTCGAGAATATTTTCGGTTAAATTCATTATTATTTACTTATCCTGTTACTAATTATTAGGTGTACTCGTTATACTTTGTAAACCTTGACAAAGTTAATATTTTTGGTGGCACAAAAAATCAGGATAAATATAGCATAAAAGCAACAGATTCAACTTGTGTTTTTTACCAAGGGATTTTTAATTATCTGATTGGCAATAATATTTATATAAACGAATGAAAAAATTAATTGTACTGGTACTATTTCTGTTTGTTGGTTCTCAAGCAATGGCATCTCACATCCTGATCCCTATGGATGAATCTCAAAAGAATCATTTGAAATCATATGGGATTGCTTATTGGATTCTTGAAAACAACATAGAAATGGATTGGCTATTAAATTACAGAGGGGGTAGTTTTATGGTAAAATATTATCAGAAGTTTGAAAATGAACTGATCATAAGAGGTGTATCGTATGAAGTGATTTCTGATGCCCAATCAAACCGGATTATTAATGAAATATCAGCACCTTCGTCAAATACCGATGTGATGAAACTAGAGAAGGCTCCTACCATTGCTGTTTATTCTCCTAAAAGCAAACAGCCATGGGATGATGCCGTCACACTTGCGCTCAGTTATGCAGAAATCCCTTACGATATTATATTTGATGATGAAGTTTTATTGGGGGAATTACCTAAATACGACTGGTTGCATCTGCACCACGAAGACTTCACAGGACAATACGGTAAATTTTTCGCGAACTACAGAAATGCTCCTTGGTATATTGAGCAACAAAATGAATATGAAACTACAGCTCAAAGACACGGGTTTTCAAAGGTTTCTCAAATGAAATTGGCGGTAGTCAAGAAAATCAGAGAATTTGTTTCAGGTGGAGGTTTTCTTTTTGCCATGTGTTCTGCTACAGATACCTATGATATTGCCCTTGCTGCCGATGGCATAGATATAGTAGAGAGCATGTACGACGGCGATCCAGCTGATCCTAATGCTCAGGAAAAACTGGATTTTACCAAAACTTTTGCTTTTCATAATTTTCTACTGGTCCGAAATCCGTTGGAATACGAGTATTCTAATATTGATAATCAGGAATATGAACGCGGACTGAGAGAGAATAATGATTATTTTACCTTGTTTGAATTTTCTGCCAAGTGGGATCCCGTACCCACTATGCTGACGCAAAATCATAACCGCATCATAAAAGGTTTTATGGGTCAGACTACAGGCTATAAGTCTAACCTGATCAAACCTGAAGTGGTGGTAATGGGAGAAAATGCTGCAATCGGGGAAGCAAAATATATACACGGCATCGTGGGAAAAGGTTTTTGGACATTTTATGGCGGACACGATCCAGAAGACTATAAGCACCTGGTTGGAGAAGAACCTACTGATCTGGCACTTTACCCCAATTCCCCCGGATATAGATTGATTCTGAATAATATTTTATTCCCTGCTGCAAAAAAGAAAAAGCAAAAGACCTGATTGTTTTGGTTATCGGAAAATATCAATTGATATTGCCGACAATATATTAATCGAAAAACATCCAGTTGACCCCGAAATTCAATGTTTGTTTTTGACCAGTAAAATAAGGTGAAATAAAATAGCCATTATCGCTGGCTTGATTGAGGTGCTCCATTCTGAAAAAGAATCTAATAATGCCAATCTTTATATTAGCATAGGCATTGAGTAAAACATATTGGTTGTCTTCCTGTATTTTCGGGACATAGAAACTGTCCTGTAAATAGAAATTCTGAATAGTGGGATGATATGCCAACGCAAGGTATGGACTTTTATAGTGAATACCTACCCCTAGTTTCAGCAACATCCTACTATTGAATAGGTAGTTTTGAAAATATAAATCTGAATTGACAAATAACTCCGGAAAGCGAAATAATTCCCTCGATGAGCCTGTTGTTGTGGTATAAATGGCCGTACTCTCCCAAAATAGATGATTCACCGGCTCCCATTTAAATGTCAAACCGGGTGAAAAGATCTGGACAAAACCCGACAATTGGGCAGGTTCTGCTTGTTGGTTGAAATAGATATGGTTATAAATCGAGGATATTTTAATAAATGGTTTTAATTTTAATTTTTTCAAGTCAATATTTATGGCCGCTGAAAGATTGTCAGAATGTGGCGAACTAAAATTATTCCTCCAGGCATTGTGGTTGCCCAGATAATCCGTTTGCAGATAACTAGGGCGCGACATAATTCTGGTAAAGCTGGCCTCAAAAAACCGGTTTTGATAATTCCCCTGAATCAGGTGTTCCCCACCCAACATTAATTCCCCATTGACTGTTAAGTGATGAAGGGAATCGAACTGCCATCTCAAATGGACACCTCCAGAATGCTCATGGTTCCTATTATCTCGGGTACTATATTTTTGGTAAAAATCAATTGAACGTCTTTTCAGATAAAACATGTAAAAAAGATTAGAGACACTTCCTTTAAACCCGGCTTCATTTTTAAATTCCCTAAACCGGAATTGGTCGTCAGTAGAGTCCCTATTTATAAGTACCTGATCATAAAAAGCTCTATTAAGATTTACAGTATTATCCTGATAGGAGTTTTTTTCAGTAGTAACTTCCATATCATGATAAAGCTGGATATTTTTTCTAAGCAGTTGGTATTGATGATACAAGCTGACATTAAACCGATTTTCCCGGGTTTTAGCATTTTGGATAAACACTTCAGCATCTTCATATAAATAGTAAGGGTCGCCACCAAAATCAAATTGTGTAGGAGTGCCATCTATACCTCCCATTTCTGCTACTTCATGATTCAATCTGCCCGCTTGAGCCAAAAGGGAATATTTTTTATTTTTAGTTTGAAAGTGAGTATACAAGTCGTAATAAGTGGATAATACCTGTCGATTATTTTCTACTTGTCTGTCAATTTGCCTTTCAGCAGAGATTCTTTTGAAATTAAAACCCACATTCCAAAGAGGATTGATGTTCCTGGAATATTCCACGTCCACTATGTTTCGGTTATTTCCTGCAAAAATTGCCTCTACTTTCGAATAGGGTGATTTTGTGTTGTAATATTTGAAATGTGCCCTTTTTTTAAAATAAATATCATAAACCGGAAATCCCGCTGTTCGGCCAATGATATCGGGAGGGGTAAAAAATATAGGATTGACGGCCGTGCCTAAAGCACCCAGATTTTGGAGCAGGTAATTGTGCTCATCTACCATCCCGAATTTATGGAGCTGGTCAATTGTGGTGTCTAATTGGAAATATTGGTTCAGGTCAAATTTAATCTGTTCAAAATTAGTAAATTCTGTCGTGGAAGGGCCATATACGTTTTGAGTCGTGTCATCCAAAATTTGGGCTTTCAATGAAAGAGACAGAAGTAGTAAAAAGATCACTACTATGGCACGATTGATCACTCCGGTGAATGCAGAAACAGAACCACTAAAATCATCTGAAGCCTTTTCGATCATGGGTTGTTTTTCTATATGGATGGCTTAAAGTGAATAAATTAATTACTGCTTTTCAAATACTTTCATGACCATTTCGTCAAAAGCCTTGCCATTTTTTATATACGTTACCTTAATTGGTACATAATAAACAGAAAGTTCCTTTAAATCATGTATTTCCTGCAAGTTTAACAACTTTGCCCTATCCTTTTCAGTAGTCAACAAGGTTTTTTTTAGCCCCGTTTGTTGATTTAGTTTATCTACAATCTCTTTAACGTCCTTTGAAGTATAAAAATGGTGATCGGGATAACTTATCGTATCCAAAAGCTGATATTTCCCGGAAACATAATTTTTTAACGGCAAATTGTTGGCAATACCGGTCATCAATACCACATTGTCTTCAAAAGGAAGGGTCGAGTCAGGGAAAACTGGTTGAGGTGCTTGATATGAAATGGAAGTAAAACAGATTAAGGCATCAGGTTTTGAATACTTTTTGATTTGTTCTTCCATTAAATGTATAGTTTCGGAGCTGAGTGATTCTTCACACTTTGAAACCACAATTATACTTGCCCGTCGTGCTTCTTTTTTTCTTTCTCTCAACCTGCCCCATGGCATGATCTGATCATTATAAAACGGATGATGAAAATCTGTCAATAAAATATTAAGATCAGGTGTGACATATCTGTGCTGATAAGCATCATCCATTACAATTGCTTGTGTGTCTGGTTTTTCAAAAAGGATATTAGGAATGGCAAGGGCACGTTCTTCACCTACTGTTACGGTCACCTTGTCGCGGTATTTTAAATAAAACTGATAAGGCTCATCACCCAAAGTGGTAGCATTGTCATTATTTGATGCCAGAATAAATCCTTTTGTTTGCCTTTTATAACCCCTGCTCAAAGTGGCAGGTTTTATTTGATGATCAAGCAACTTATCAAGAATGTATTCTACCATAGGTGTTTTCCCTGATCCACCAACAGCGAGGTTACCAACACCAATTACAGGTACTTCAAAGTCGAACGATTTGGTATACCCAATATTGAAAAGATGATTCCGTAGATTGGTGAGCCCAAGGAAGAGCAAGGCAAAAGGAGCAAGAAGAAATTTGATGATCAGGTTCATTAATATTTGTTATTAATCACATTGTTGCCAAAATTAAAACTTTAATCCACATGTATAAATTGTCTATACACTTTCAATACCGTGCAAACTGTTTTATCTTTGTAGCCCCAAATTTTAGAATATAAATGACTAAAATAAAGGAAATCATTGATTTTTTGGAAAATATGGCTCCAAAAGCCTGGCAGGAACCCTATGATAACACCGGGTTACTAACAGGAGTCCCTGACAATCCACTTACCGGAGTTTTGATCACTTTAGATTGTACAGAGGAAGTAGTAGAAGAAGCTATTCGAACACGTTGTAATTTAATAATTGCTCATCATCCGGTGATTTTCAAACCCCTTAAGAGCCTTACCGGCAAAAATTATGTGGAGCGGACAATTATCAAAGCCATTAAAAATGAAATTTCCATTTATGCTATCCATACCAATCTTGACAATATAAAATCGGGGGTCAACAAAAAAATAGCGGATAAAATAGGCTTGGTCAATACAAGCATATTATCACCTAAAAAAAATACACTCAGCAAACTCACTACATTTATACCGCCGGAAAATACCCAAATGGTATTGGATGCACTTTATGCTGCCGGAGCCGGGAATATTGGGAATTATTCCAATTGCAGTTTCAGTGTATCTGGTACGGGCACATTCAAACCCAATGAATTTGCCAACCCCCATATCGGGAAACAACATGTTCAGGAAGAAGCTTCCGAAAACCGGGTGGAAGTGATATTCCCCACCTATTTAGAAGATAAAATCCTTTGGACACTAAAAGAAGCGCACCCTTATGAAGAGGTAGCTTATTATCTTCACAAACTTGAGAATACTTATGATGAAATAGGAAGCGGATTGATCGGTGAGCTTCCGGAAACGGTATACTTGACCGAATTTTTGAAAGTGCTAAAAACGACTTTTGGGTTAAAATATCTCCGTTATACAGAAAGTAGAAATGATAAGGTTGGCCGGGTGGCTCTATGTGGAGGATCGGGAAGTTTTCTCCTAAATGACGCTATACAACAAAAGGCAGATATTTTTATTTCTGCAGATTTCAAATATCATGAATTTTTTGATGGTGAAGGGAAAATAGCCATTGTGGATATAGGTCACTATGAAAGTGAATTTTTTACAAAAGAGCTTATTTATGAAACAGTGAAAAAAAATTTCACTAATATTGCACTCGAAATTTCGGAAGTTAACACTAACCCAGTTAGGTATCTATAGAATGGAAAAAACAATAGCACAAAAACTTGAAGCCCTGACAGATCTACAAGCCATTGACTCACAGCTTGATGAATTAAAAAAAGTAAGAGGCGCATTGCCGGAAGAAGTAAGAGATCTTGAAGATGAAATAGCCGGATATGAAACCAGGATACAAAAATATCAGCAAGATATTACTGCGTTAGAAGAAGATATCAATAACAACAAGCTGGCCATAAAAGATGCTGAGAAGCTGATAAGAAAGTATGAAGAGCAGCAATTAAATGTAAGGAATAACAGAGAGTATGATGCCATCACTAAGGAAACTGAACTTCAAAATTTGGAAATTCAGATTTCAGAAAAGAGGATCAACGACTGCAGAGCAAAAATTGAGGGCAAACTGGAAGAAATTAAGGCTACCGAACTTTTATTAAATGAACGTAGTAAAGACCTCGATAGCAAAAGAGGTGAATTACAGTTAATTGTGTCTGAAAGTGAAGAAGAGGAGCAAGGGTTATTAAAAAACAGGGATGCTGCCGTCAAAAATGTAGAGGATCGTTTATACAAATCATATAAAAAGATCAGGGATAATGCAAAAAATGGTTTAGCGGTTGTGCCGGTAAGACGTGGAGCATGTGGAGGTTGTTTCAACATCGTACCGCCGCAACGTCAGGCTGATGTAAGGGAAAAGAAAAAACTGATTGTTTGTGAGCATTGTGGCCGTATTTTTGCCGATGTAGATGATGCAGTCGAAGAAGACAAAAAATTGAAGAAAGCCAAAAAATAAATTATAGAAATATTTTTCTATTAAATATAAAGACGCAGAACCTGCGTCTTTTTTTTGTCATCATTTATTGTTTTAGATCATTAAACCCGTCTTTGGGGTCTAAATCAAGTACTTTTGAAGGAGTTTCAACAATAAACCCCCTTTTACCAAGAAAAGCAATTGGTGTTTTTATCAGATCTGGATTTTTTGCCATGGCCAAAATCCAGCTATCATCATCCAAATCTTTATTTTCATATTCACTTTTAAAAATTTCAGAATCCCTTTCAATCATTTTCTCAATAGGGACATTCAACCTCAGCAAGATTTCACGAAGTTGAGTCTCAGTAAGTGTCTCTTTCAGCACGTTGATGGTATTGATATGATTGCTAACTTGTGAAGCCAGTAAATAGGTATTTTTGTCCTTTTTTATTTCAGGCTTATAATATAAAAGTATTTCGCGGTCGTTTTGCATCATTTTCCCCAGTTATTTAGATAATACTATAACTGAGAAATGTGCATGCGGTTTAGAGAATGATGGGTTTATTAAAAAAAAGCCTAATTTAAGTTTTAACCAGGTGCCTGATATCATTAAATGTTTTAACCTCAAATTTATTATCAGCATATTCTAATTCATACAAACACAAGTTGTGATGAGGGAATGTATCCATTAAACCCAATGATAAACCTTGAATCCAACAAAGCAAAATTCTGATAGCCCTTCCGTGCATACAAATAAGGACTGTTTTTTCTTCATCTTGCGAGAGAATTTTATCAAGAGCCTTTTGCTGTCTTTGCTGCACTTCAAATGGGCTTTCACCTTGTTCTACTTTCTCATGAATATGCCCTTCCTGCCAATGTTGTAAAATATCAAAATAGTGATGCTTATTCTTTCCGGTAAAATGGGTGCCTTCTGCCACTCCCCATCCTATTTCGTTCAGTCCATCGAGTGCTTCAACCGGCACTCCTTTATCTATGAATTTTTGTACTGATTCGCGGGTACGTTTTAATTCAGAAATGTAAATTTTGTCAAAAGGAACATTTTGATATGCCTGATAAAAGGCGGCTGCTTGTTTTCTGCCCTCATCGTTTAAAGATGCATCAATACCTCTCCCTTGTACAATCCCATTTTTATTAAAATCCGTCTGGCCGTGGCGGATTAGGTAAATTTTTTTCAAACTCAAAATTTTCTATTTTTGCCAATCAAAGCAGCAAAGTTAATCATTATAATTCTTTAGCCAATGATAGAAGGTGAACTTACCCCGGATAAATTAAATGATTTGATCAAGGGCAGTCTATCGGCACACTTAGGTATAGAATATCTGGAGGTGGGACAAGGTTTTTTAAAAGCCAGGATGCCGGTGGATGATAGGACACGACAACCATTTGGATACCTGCATGGTGGTGCTTCAGCGGCATTAGCTGAAGAAGTTGGAAGTATGGCTGCCAACCTGACACTGAATACAACAAAGTCGGTGGCTGTAGGTTTAGAAATAAATGCCAATCACATCAGAAGCGTGAAATCTGGTTTTATTACTGCTATTGCCACTCCTTTGCATGTGGGTAATAGTACACAGGTTTGGGAAATTAAAATGTATAATAATGAGGAACAACTGACATGTATCAGTCGATTGACCATGGCAGTGATTTCCAAATAATAGTTATGGAAGATAAAACATCAGGACTAGTATTAAACAATGCATTAAATCAACTTCCATTTCAGCAATTACTGGAAAAGGTTTTCAATTTTTCACTTCAAAATCATTTTTCAGTAGCTGTATACCGACTACCTTCTGATGGTAAAATCAGGATGTTAGCTGATGTTTCAGGAAGTTACCAAAAGGTCAGTACGGATCTTGAAGAATTGCCTGAAGGTTTTATTTTCAGCCCTTTTTCCAACCTGGACAATAATGCTGCTTTATTTATACGTAAAGGAATTGCCCTTTCTGAAACATCGGGATTACAGTTTGATGGTCACATTGCTTTGCAGGAGGCGGAAAAAATTGTATCCTCATTAAGCAATTTTAGAAACCAAACATCCAAAATAGCGGTGTCTCCGAATCAACCCCCTAAAGATACACCGAAAGAAGATTATTGTCGATTGGTTTCAAAAGCTATTGATACTTTTGAGGAGGGGCAGTTTCAGAAAGTGGTTATATCGCGAAGTAAAACATTAGCACTTCAATCAACATTTGATATTTTAAAAGCTTTTCATGAGTTGTGTAAAAATTATCCACATGCATTTGTTTCTGTAGTGTCGATACCCAACATAGGCACCTGGCTAGGTGCATCTCCGGAAGTGTTGATATCTGTAGATAAAAACAAAGTATTCAAAACATCTGCTGTAGCTGGCACGCAGTCTTTTCAATCGGGGATGGATGTGGCCGAAGTAGGATGGACGCAAAAAGAAATCGAAGAGCAGGCTATGGTTTCCAGGTATATCATCAATTGCTTTAAAAAAATCAGATTGAGAGAATTTGAAGAAATAGGCCCTCGCACAGCACAAGCGGGCAATTTAGTGCATTTAAAAACCGATTTTATAGTAGATACTCACACCGTCAGTTATCCTCAGCTGGGTTCGGTCATGATTAATTTATTGCACCCTACATCCGCCGTTTGCGGCACACCAAGATCTACATCACTGGATTTTATTTCGAATTATGAAAACTATGACCGATCATTCTATAGTGGTTACCTAGGTCCGGTGAATATTAATGACGAATCTCATTTGTATGTCAATATCCGGTGTGTACAGGTTTTTACTGATAAAGTAGTATTATATGCAGGTGCGGGCATCACGCACTGGTCAAAACCGGATAAGGAATGGGAGGAAACGGAGATGAAAATGAAAACCATGATTGATATATTTGCAAAATCCGGTTTTATCAAATCGAATATTACATAGTCTTTGAATCATAACATATTTTATTGAATTTATCCTTGTATAAAATTTTTTGGATAAATTTTTGCTGTAGATTTGCAGAAAATGATGCGTATTTAATTAAACATCCAATTGAAAAACCTCGTGTCATTTCAAAAATTGACTAAAGCTTAAAAGAATAAACTTATGAGCACAAGACAAATGAGAAAAGCATTACATGCTTATATGGATAAAGCAGATGATCGGCTGATCCAGTTGGTGTATAATCTAGTGCTATCAGATCAGGAAGAATTGGACAAAATGGCAATAATTGAACAAAAAGATCTATTAACCAGATTATTACCAGTTCAAGAACCGAACTCTTCAATTAAATGGAAGGAAAACTTGGACAAGGCAATATCTGATTTTTATTCCTGAGAGGGCATAACCATCCATATATATTTCCTGAAATAGGGCGTTCCACAAATGCCTATTTAATAGGAGGTTGCCCATCTTCTACGCAAATGGTTTTGTTTAGAAGCAAGAAGTAAACTCCTTCCTATACGTCCTATATTTTAATATATTAATCCTCTGAGAATAAACTAATATGTAAAAGTCGAGCGAATTTAGAGAGCACTTATTCTTCAATATTTTTAGAAATAACAGTTTTTCCCATAATACACTTATCTGTTCCCCTCAATTTAATATCTTAGTAAGTTCAAATAAGATTTATCTATTTGTAATCCAATAAATTTAATTACAATACAATTGCAAAAAAAGCGTATTTGAAGTAAGTCAAAATAAATTTTTTAATAAATATGAATAAGAAACCTATACTCCTGTGCCTGGTCATCATCGCCTTTTCTTTAGGTTATAGCCAAGCCCAACCATTAAAATTATTCCCTTTGTCTTCTGTAAAGTTGCTGGAAGGTAGTCCATTTTATCAAGCCCAGCAGCTGGACTTGGATTATATTTTAGCCCTGGACCCGGATCGGTTACTCGCTCCGTTTCTGATCGATGCGGGCATTGAACCAAAAGCCGAAAGGTATGGCAATTGGGAAAATACCGGATTAGACGGTCATACAGGAGGTCACTATCTTACAGCACTTGCCCAAATGTATGTTGCTACAGGCAACAAGGAAATGCAGGACAGATTGAACTATATGATTGATCAGCTGGAAGCTTGCCAGAAGAAAAACGGGAATGGATATGTAAGTGGTGTGCCCGGAGGAAATGCAATGTGGAAAGAAATAGAGCAGGGTAAAATTAACGCAGCCAGTTTTTCTCTCAATGGAAAATGGGTGCCCTTGTACAACATCCACAAATTATATGCAGGATTAAGAGATGCTTACCTGATAGCAGGCAATCAAAAAGCCAGAGAAATGTTAATCAACCTTTCTGATTGGTGCCTTAACTTGACGTCCAATTTAACCGATGAACAAATGCAGGACATGCTTCGGAGTGAACACGGAGGCCTGAACGAAGTTTTCGCCGATGTCGCTGCTATCACTGGTGATAATAAGTACCTGGATTTGGCAAAAAGGTTTTCACATCAAGCTATTCTCAATCCATTATTGGAAAAAAAGGATGAACTGACAGGACTGCATGCCAATACACAGATACCCAAAGTAATTGGTTTTAAAAGGGTAGCGGATCTGGCAAGTGATAATTCCTGGTCCGAGGCGGCGGACTTCTTTTGGACTACAGTGGTTGAAGATCGTTCTGTTTCAATTGGCGGCAATAGTGTGCGCGAGCACTTTCATCCCACAAACAATTTTTCATCAATGATCGAGTCGAACCAAGGGCCGGAAACTTGTAACACCTATAATATGATCCGGTTGTCCACTGCTTTATTCCTGACCAATCCTGATGTAAAATATATGGATTATTATGAACGAAGTATTTATAACCATATCCTTTCATCACAACATCCTTCCAAAGGTGGGTTTGTTTATTTTACCCCTATGCGACCACGCCACTACAGGGTTTATTCCCAACCGGATAATAACTTTTGGTGTTGTGTGGGTTCAGGTATCGAAAATCATGGTAAATACGGTGAATTAATTTATGCACACAATGAAAAGGACTTATTTGTAAACCTATTTATACCTTCCAAATTGGATTGGAAGGAAAAGGGTTTATCGTTGGAACAAAATACCAAATTTCCCTTTGAAGAAACTACTGAGATTTCTCTCAACTTGAAAAAATCACAACGTTTTGCCATAAATTTCCGATATCCGGGATGGGTAAAATCCGGTGAACTGACAATAAGCATTAATGGCAAAAATCAAACACTTGCTTCATCAGCCAATTCTTCTTACGTATCTATTGCCCGGAAATGGAAAAACGGTGATGTTGTGAAAATTACTTTACCTATGCACACAGAGGTCGAAAGCCTACCCGATAATTCTCCCTGGGTATCATTTGTTCACGGACCTATCGTATTGGCAGCAGCCACAGAAACTACCGATATGCCTGGTTTATTTGCTGATGATAGCCGCATGGGCCATGTGGCAGATGGCAAGTATTATCCGATTGATGAAGCTCCCATATTAGTGTCTTCTGAGAATGACATCACTTCAATGGTTAAACCTGTTCCGGGAAAACCGCTTACATTTACCATCAGTGATCTGGTATATCCTGAAGCGTATAAAAATGTTCAACTTACCCCATTTTTCGATCTCCATGAATCAAGGTACATGCTCTATTGGCCAGTCACCACTCCTGAAGGCCTGGAAGTGAAACAGAAGGAGATGATGGAAAAGGAAAAAGAAATGCTGGCACTTGAAGCAATCACCATCGATCAGGTGGCACCGGGAGAACAACAACCCGAATCGGAACATAATTTCAAAGGGCAAAGGACAGAAAACGGTGTTCATAAAGACAGGTTTTGGCGTACTTCCCGAGCATGGTTTAGTTATGATTTGAAAAATAACAACAAGGAGGCGAAACGTCTTCGTATCACTTATTATGGTGAAGATAGAGGCAGGAATTTTGATATTTTATTAAACGATGTCAAGGTGGCTACCGTAAATCTGGATGGTTCAAAAGGGGATACTTTTTACTACGAAGATTATAATATCCCTGAGGAAGCTTTGCAAAAAGATGAGGAGACCCTTACTGTTAAATTTGTTGCTCATGAACAATCCATTGCCGGAGGAATTTATGGGGTAAGGTTATTAAAAGAATAAATCAAGATGTATGGCTTTCTGCTTGTTAGTGCAGGAAGCCGTATTTTAAATCCATTACTTATTTAGGTCTCGATCCTCCTTTATTTAAAAATATCTCCTGACTCTTCCTTTTTAGTTTCTAAATCACATTAATATTATAACTGAAGTTTCGATGATGTCACAGCTTTTTATTACAAAGAGGGATGCATTAGTGTTTCCTATATTTTATAGAAGGGCATGACCCCAGTGGGGTCAAATTTGGTTTTAAACCCGTGGTGTTTATAAGCGAATAGTAGAATCATTTTGGCGGAATTCTTGCATTTTCAAGCAAAAATTATGACAAAATGGGTGATCCGAATGTAAGCATCAGAATTAGTGTTTTAACCATAGGTGTCATACTGCGGCCTTTGTAAAAATGGAAAGCCAAAGAGCATGTCAAATAGTTGTACTAGTCAATTTATATTATATCAATGCGCTAAACTTGCTGTTGATAACTTGTCCATAATCTCTTAAAACCGATTTCTTATTTAGACCCAAACACCTTTTTCAGCAGATCTGTCGTCCGGGCACCCGGATTATCCCGAATATTTTTTTCTTCTTTTGCTACCATTACAAACAGTCCTTCAATTGCTTTTTGTGTTGCATAATCATCCAGATCAGGATTAACTTTTTGAACCAGGGGGATTTTATTATATGACGAAATCAGATCTCCGTAATATTTTGTAGCATTTACTTTTTCTAACGATGCCCTGATGACTGGCAAGAATTTCTCATGTAGCTGTGGGGAAGTGGTGCGGTCTAGGT
>JAEWLI010000220.1 GCA_023393375.1 Bacteroidota bacterium | reverse complement strand
GGTCAACGTGAAGAATACTTACAGCATCTTCATCAAGATCACCGAAGGTTGATTATTCACTATATAAAGATTATTTACAAAGTAGAGGACAATACAATTTTCATAACTGATTTTTTTGATTCCCGTCAAGATCCATCAAAGATGAAAGGATAGTTAAAATTAAACCATATCCCCTTTTAAAATCCGTCTACAGTGGAATACATGATGAGACCATTTCAATCACCAACAAAGCCCCTGAACATAAAATATCACCTCCATTCCATCAAAAAAAGCGCGTAATTATAACCTTATCACTTTTACTTACATGTGTAGGAAGGGTGGTGCCATCAGCCATTCCCGTAGGAGTTATACAACTAAATTTATGAGTCAGTTACCCTTTAGCGAAAGGATAACGCTCAACAACATATAGGGCATCACTAAAACAAAATATGGGAAAAAAACGGGTATTTATACAATGAAATTAACGGAAGTGGCATACAATGATTTCAACGATGATATAGAAACCTTGTGGCCCGTAAAACCACAGGGTGTAATAAAAGTCACAGAATTGTACTGTTGCTAAATAATATTCAATGATTCTGATGGAGGGATTTTTAAAAGCTTGGCTATAAAAGTGTATATGAAAAGGTTGTATTTGTGTCTTGTTATTTCAATGGCATTCGTGGGTTTGTATGCTCAGGATAGCAAACAACACCAGATAAAATCAGCCTTGTCGTATAAAATTGCACAAAACATCAATTGGCCAAATCATGATGAACTCAACAGCTACAGATTCGGGGTATTGACCCAACAAAAAGTAATCGCAGAAGAATTTGCTAAATCAATCACCGATTTACGTTTACACAAAAAGCCGATTCAATTTTTACATTATAGGAAGATATCGGATGTTGGGGAAGTACAAATCTTATTTCTGGACAAGGATTTTTCAAATTACACCAAAGAAATATACGATCAGTTCAAATCCAAACCAGTCCTTATCTTTTCCGACCTGGCAGAAGACAAAAGAAATGTCATGGTGAACTATTATATGCAACAAAGTTATATAAAGTTTGAAATAAATAAGGCCAATATCATCAATTCCGGACTTACGGTTAATCCCGATGTGATTTTATTGGGTGGTACGGAAATTGACGTTGCAGCACTTTATAAAACTACCCGGGAAAGTTTAGTTCAAGAAAAGGAAAAAGTATCCCGGCAGCAATTGGAACTGGATGAATTAAGGAAAGAAATAGATGAAAAGAAAAAAGAAATAAGCTCACATATAGAAGAAATTAAAAACCATGTCACTGAAATTGAAAATCAGCAAACTCTAATCGATAACCAAAAGAAAACCCTCTTTAGGCTGAATACCAACATTATTTCAAAACAACAATTGCTGGACAATCAGGTGCATCAGTTGGATTCTCAAATATTGAAAATTGCAGAACTGGATAGGTCGTTCAAACTACAGGAACAAGAAATAACCGCCCGCAGCGAGGAACTGAAAGAGGTTTTAGCTGAGATATCTGAACAAAAGTTGCTCCTGGCACAACAAAAAAAGGTGGTAGCCGAACAAACTGCGGTCATCAAATCGCAAAAACACATTATTTATGTCTTTATCCTTTTTATTGGATTGATCGGAGCAGTTACATTCCTTATTTTCAGAAATTATCTGGCCCAAAAACAATTCAACCGAAAGCTGAATGAAAAAAATGATGAAATTTCCCATCAAAGAGAAGAACTGCAAACACAAACTGAAAATTTGCATGAGGCAAATATTAAGATCAGGACCCAAAGGAATAAACTGGAATTACTTTACAATGAAATGCAGGATAGCATAACCGCGGCAAAGGTATTTCAGGAATCTTTACTGCCACCTCAAGACACCATCAGGAAATATACAGATGACCTTTTTATTTTGAATTTACCCAAAAATATTGTAAGCGGCGATTTCTATTGGTTTGACACAATCGGAGAAAAATATGTGATTGCTGTAGGTGATTGTACCGGTCATGGCGTAAGTGGGGCTTTTATGTCTATCACTGGTATTCATTTGTTAAATAATAGTTTGCAATACCTAAAAAACAATGTCAGTGCTTCGGGTATTCTTAACCAACTGAATTCACTGGTTGAAAAAGAACTTCATTCTGGGGGAGAAAACCCTTATTTTACCGATGGTATGGATATCGCATTGTGTATAATCGATAATGATAGAAAAAAACTGCAATATGCCGGAGCGAAAAGCCCTGTATATGTGGTCCGGAATCATGAAATCATTCAAATCACCGGTAGCATCTTCTCTATTGGGATGACCATAAATGAATCTGAGTTTGTGGATACCGAAATCGACCTCGAGCCTGGGGATATCATTTATATGTTCTCAGACGGTTATGCTGACCAAATTGGTGGTGAAAATGGTTGTGACAAATTCTTTTACAAGAGGTTCAGGGAAACCATTTTGGAAATTTGTGAAAAACCCATGAAATGCCAGCAGGAGCATCTATTGCAGACATTAACACAATGGAAAAAAGATGTAGAACAGCTTGACGATATCATGGTGATAGGAATAAGGGTGTGAGTTTGGGTTTGAGTGTGGGTGTGAAGGGTTTTAGCTGAAAATTAAATTTCATATTCTAAAATATAATCCGTGTCCATCAGTGCAATCCGTTTAATCCGTGATTCTGACAGTTTTCCACCTAATCCGTGATTCTGACATTATAGTACAACCCTCTTAAACGTTACACTCTTAGAACCAAAATTGATCAATAAGCCGACTTCTAATCTATATGCTTTCAAATAGTTTAGTATCTGAGCCAAATGAACATCCTCAAGCTCAACTATGGCTTTAATTTCAACTAATACAGCACCTTCAACCAAAAAATCAGCCCTTCTTGTGCCAATAGGCTCATCGAGATTTTTGTAAAAGATGTTTTGTTCTATTTCTCGTTCAAAATTCAATCCAGCCAAATACATCTCATATGCCAATGCCCTTTGATAAATAACCTCTTGAAATCCGTTGCCAAGAAATTTATGAACCTCAAATGATGCACCTAAAACCTTTTCGGTTATAGCTTTATGTTTAAGCTCTTTTTCCATAATAATTTGTTTCTGTGCAATTTAATAAATTTCCCTTTTGTCTGAATCACTGATTACCACAGATCAAAGGATTACACGGATTTTTTTTGTTTCATACCCGAAGAGGGTGTGAATTGAAGTTTGAGTTTGAGAGTGTAAAGAGTTTCAGCTAACGATTAAATTCATTTTTATCTCTGAATCCTAATCCGTGAAATCAGAGTAATCCTTTCAATCCGTGATTCTGACTTTTTGGTAGTTTCGTACCCAAGCCTAAGATCCCTCCTACTCCTATCCCTGAAACACCGTAGCCGACCAAAAAATAAGTCGGGATGACTTCGCTTAACAAAGGAAAATTCTAATCCATGTCATCAGTGCTACCACCTGATTCGTGATTCAGACTAAATCTCAACAGAAAACTATTTTACATATTTATCCCATAAACCATATTTTTCCGTAATTGTGCCACATGGTAATGACAGTGCGGCTACTGCTAAACCAGATATTGTACCAAGAATATACATTGTGCTGGCACCATCATTTACCAGCCACGGCACCACAGCCAAAGTTAAACCTAGTAAAATATTGAAATAACGCCCAATTCGGACCACTTCACCCATACAGATTATAGACACAACTATGATCAGTGAACCGGTAAGGTGGAAAACATTGGAGGCAGTCGCTTCAATGCTGATCCCAAGCATCCCTGGTATAAACATCACGAACAGGCCGATCAAAGCTGAAAGGCTGAGTGTCCATGGAAAGCTCATTCCCCAAATGGAGGATTTATATACCTCAACCGGCTTAACCGGGAATTCGGCAATCTTGGGAGAACGTTCGTCCATGTTTTCTTCGAAAGGCTCCCCTCCTTTCCAAAATACTTTCCAAAGGTTGTCACCCCTCTTTTTTGCTTTTACCATGTGCTGTCCCATAGCTATCACTTCATCCAGTTCCAGAGGGATCATGGGCAACATAATCGCCGCAGCCAAAAGGCAGAAGGTACACCATTCACCCACCATCACTGGTTGGGAAATCACCAGAAAAATATGCACCAGCCCCAGAGGAATCACCAAAATCCCAAATATGGTTACCATCCAGGGCATGGTACGCCACCTTGAAGGACTTCCCATCCATCCCATCAAAAATTCCAGTGTGTAGGCCAAAGCCCCTAGTCCACCATCTGATATAGGCAATGAGAAAGACATGTCAGAATTTAGTACCAACATTGAGCTTTCCCCAAAAAATGGATCCCATGCATGATCAATGTATCCCATTTGAAAAGCACCTAAATAACGGGATACCAGCCATCCTACAAAAGCCAGCCCGATCATTATTCCCCGTTGAGGCCAACTGGAGGGATTGTAGGACCATCCTTGTGGTACTTCAGAACCCATTTTCATGTACTTGATCATATTGGGCATACCTGGCACCAGGATGGTAAGCGTAATGACCAAAACACCCACCAAAGTACCGTTTATGTAGGATATTGCATTGGGTGCCCAAAAGATAATGGGGGCCATGTTTAACCAAATACCGATGAAACAGGCTATCCACAAACTTACAGGCCGGTTGGGGCGTAAAGATCTCCAACCCAGCATGATCAGCAAAAATCCTGAAAGCATATCACTAATTTGCATCAGCAAAACCCTCATATCATCGTTTAACCATAGTTCACGGCCTCCCGAAGGTTGTACAATATTTTTTCCATAACTAAACGTGAGGGGGGAAACCAGTAGCCAAAAACCCAGCAAAATAATCGTCCAATAAATCCAGAGGGTTTGTTCATGATGGGAATGGAGCATTTTTTCCCTGTCCATCTTATGATGTCCATCGTCATGCGACATGGGACGGCTTACACCTCTTTTCCCCATTCCGTCATGATGTGATTGATGATCCATGGTATATCAATTAAATGTATATATGATTTATAATTACTTCATTTATGCGATTATTTTTAATTAATAATATATTACCAATAATGTTTCAAAAAAAAGAGATATTGGAGGGTTGGGGATTGGGTTGGGG
>JAEWLI010000151.1 GCA_023393375.1 Bacteroidota bacterium | reverse complement strand
GGCTGTGGTACCATCACCTAAATTCCACTGAAACCTTATATCAGCACTGATACTATCATAAGACGAAGAGGCATCAATTAACACACATTTTTGTTCTTTCAATTCTTTTTTTGCCTCAGCTGCAAACATCAGAAATTGGCTCCTGTTATTGCAAAGGGTATCAGCTGGCTGGCTAAATGCTATACCTGAACACAATAACAAGAACAAACACATGATTTTTTGCATGTTGTAAAATTATTTGTTTAATCGATATTTTATGATCTAATCTTGCTGTCCATCTTACATCTTCTATACATTATGGCAATTTATTTTTTATTTATCGGTATCATATAAAAGTGGAAAATATCTTCTGATTGACCATTATTGTTCCTACGGGATGAGAAAAAACCCCTGCTACCATACTGATCAAAGACAATAGCGAAATCATCCTGTTCACTGTTAATTTCCGATCCTAAATTTGTAATATTTTCAAAGGATTCATCTCTAAAATCAGCTTTAAAAAAATCCAGGCCTCCAAAACCAGGATGTCCATTGGAAGAAAAAAACAGATAGCCGGTAGGGGAGATCCGGGGAAAAACTTCATTTCCCGATGTATTGATAAGCGATCCCACATTTTCATATTTTTCGCTGCCCAGGATGCTCACATAGATATCCGCTCCACCATATCCACCGGCAAGATCAGATACAAAATATAACCGGTTTGTCTTTTCATCTACAAATGGTTGAGTAAACACTCCTGGAGTATCCTTGAATAAAGTATCGGTGAGCACCCATTTATCCTGTTGCTTTTCAGCAATAAATAATCTTGGAACAGCTTTTTCCGTTCGGTGCATCCTCACACTTAGTGTAAGCACCATTTTCGTGCCGCTGGTAAACAAATACAAAGGGCCGTAATGCAACACCTGGGCTGATGGCAACATGAATGAATCAAAATGCGTAGGGGATAACAAGCCACCGTCTTCTCCTATTTTACTGAGATACAACCGGTCAAAACCTTGTTGATCCACATTTATACGTTTTATGGGTCGATCTAAAGAACGGTTGGATATGAAAATTAGCTGACCATCATGCATTGCAACAGGATATTCCATATGCTCTGACAACAACGATGTGGGCATTATATGAAATTGATATTCAGAAGGTTGGACAGCAGCACCGTTAACATTTATTCCTTGAGCCTTCGCTAAATAGCAATGGAGGAACACTAACAATGTAAAAAATACTGGTTTAAAAAAATCTCGGTGATACCACATTTTTTTCTACTTTGATGAATGAATACTTAAGCATAATTTCATGGGAACTGCCAGATAGTGAGGATAATTTACCTGTAGTTATATCGTATCCGTAACCCACCTGGATTTGAGGTGTGAAATGAACTTTACCAAGAAATCCCAAATTATCGAGGTTTCTGTATAATACTCCAAACCAGATTTTTTCATCAAATAGCAAGTTGATATTGATGTTTATTTCCGGTTTGTGTTTATTTTTCAGGTAGATCAAAGTGGTTGGACTAACAGTAAATGCATCTGACAACTTGAAAGAGTATCCCGCGTCAAAAATGTAACTTTTTCGTTGAAGGGAATAGCTGATATTCTCATTCTTGCCAAAAGAAAATAGCTGGGGAACAGAAATTCCCATGTACATGTTTTTATTTTCATAATATAATCCAGTTCCGAAATCCGGTTCAACCAATGCTGTTTCCTGACCTTCAAATACAGGGTCATCCATATCACGGACGAATAGAGGCCGATATCGATAAAACGTAATTCCTGCCTGAAGTCCCATGGATAAAACATAGTCCTGTCCTTTGATCCGATAAGCATATGAGCCGAATAAACCATTTTGTGACAATCCTCCACTTTGATCATTTATAACCGATAATCCTAATCCATTACGGTTATTGAAGGGGGTGTGTGCGGAAATTATATTGGTAACTGGAGCACCTGCAACACCTGACCATTGGTTTTTGTGTAAAAATGTAACTGAAAGGCATTCTTCATTTCCCGAATAACCTGGATTGATCAATAACCTGTTAAACATATATTGTGAAATCAACCCATTTGATTGACCCGCAACAGGCAATTGGATGCATAGTATCATCAATGACAAAAAATATTTTAATACCTTCTTCCTATTCATCGTTTCAATACCACACTGCCTTTCACTGGTTTATGGTCATTTAAGGTAACTATATAATAATATACATCATTTGGGGCTAATCTTTCAGAATTAAAATGGTAATGATTGGTTTCTCCTGACCAAACTTTTGAAATGTTATCATAATTACTGATTTCAAAAATAAGCAGTCCTGCACGGTTAAATATTTTTACATGATTATCGGGATACTCATGAATGCCTTCTATTATCCAGATATCATTTTTTTGATCGCCATTGGGAGAAAACCCCTCATAAAATATTAAGGTTTCTAATACGGAATGTATCTTAATGTTAACTAAGGCAATGTTAGAAGTCAATTCTCCAGACATACATTGCCATTGGAAAGCTTCTGTACCATTAAAATCCGGATCAGGATAATATTTCAGCTTTCCTTTATGGATATCTATCCATTCATTGGCAGAAACCCGCTGGTTGTTAAACAGCAATTCTCCGTTGTCAGGTAAATTGGCAAATTGTATAAGCCCCAACGGGTCACCATCCGGATCGGAGAAAGCATTTAGAAAATCAGATAAATGAAACTCATACGGCATGTCTTCATTGGTTTCAATAAATATATCTGAGATCACAGGAGGGTCATCTACAGGCATTACATCAATTATTATCAAAGCCTCAGAAAATGCTTCACCATCGGTAATTCGATAACTAATAGTTAATGTACCATTATAGTCGATTGCTGGTTTTATTATGATATGATCGTCATTAACTTCTGCTGAGGCATTCTGAGAAGTTGCCGATACGATTTGAAGCAGATCACCGTCAACATCATAGTCGTTAAGTAGGGGATACACTATTAAAACATCATCTTCCAGCATGGTAAGCTCCTTATCATCAACAGCTACCGGCGGATCATTGACGGATTCGATTTCAATGTAAATTTTTGCAGATGAAACAGTAATTAATTCACCATCAGATGCATTCCAATCAATATTATCAGACCCATGAAAATCAGATAGGGGATGAAATGCCAATGAGCCGGTATGTACGTCCAACCATTCATTAGCTGAAACCGGCTGGTTGTTGAATAACAATTCGCCATGACTGGGTAAACTTGTAAATTGAATAAGACCCATCTGGTCACCATCAGGATCAGAGAAAACATTCAGAAAATCAGATAAATGAAACTCATAGGGCGTGTCTTCATGGGTTTCAATAAATATATCTGAGATCACAGGAGGGTCATTAACGGGCATTATATCAATTATTATCAAAGCCTCAGAAAATGCCTCACCATCGGTAATTCGATAATTGATGTTTAACGTGCCATTAAAGTCGGTTGCTGGTTTTACAATAATATGATCATCATAAACGTCTATTGTGGCATTTTGAGCAGTTGCTGAGACGATTTGAAGCAGATCCCCGTCAACATCATAGTCGTTAAGCAAGGGATAAACTGTTAAAATATCATCTTCCAATAGGGAAAGTTCTGTGTCATCAACGGCTACCGGTGGATCATTGACAGATTCAACTGTAAAAACAACTTTAGCAGGGGAAAGTGCTTCTAATTGACCATCTGAGGCATTCCAATACAGGTAGTCCGATCCATTAAAATCAGGATAGGGGATATAAATAAAATCATTGAGTTCACTAACTGATAGTTCCTGTACAGCGGTCAGGGTGTCATTATTTAACATGAGAATGCCATTTTTAGGCAGCGAAACAAGTTTTACTTGATACAATTGATCACCATCCGGATCATTAAAAGCTGACTGGAAGGTATTTTCTGAAAATGTAAGTGACTCATCTTCCTGTAATGTTACCGGAATATCGCTTAATACAGGGCGTGAATTGGGTTGATGCGAATAAATATAAACCCGTGCAGAAGAGCAGTTAATCCCCAGACAAATCCTGTAGTCAAGGGAATCAATAGTGAATGACAAATTAAAAGGACGGTAATTGATTTTGTTATCTTTTACCCAGGCTACACCATGATCAGGTTGTCTCAATAGGTACAGCGCAATACCGCTACTGCGAATATCATTTTCTGTTACCGGAAGTGCTTTTGCTGTAAAAGAATTTACATAAAACACATCCTGAATTGCCCTTGGGTTCTTAAATGGGTACATACCAACATATACATTTGCCGTATCGCAAGTATTGCCCATGCAAATCCTGTATTTGATGATATCTTGACCTATGATAGATGGAGAAAAAATTTCTATTTCATTATTTCTTACCCTTGGAGGGGAATTCATTTGCGTATTATTGGTATATTCAACAATAAAAAGTGAGACCCCCGATGGATAGATGTCATTATCCAGAACACTTATAGACTTTGTTCCTGTAAATGTTTCAGCTCCAAAATAATCGTCAAAGGCAGTAACTACTTGAGCTACTGCAGACGTGGAAAGGAGCATACTAAATAATATTAGAATACGGCGAACTAAAGTCATCTCTAAATAAAAACTTAAATATAATGATATCCCTACAATCGTCCCGGTTTAATATCAGCCATTCATTACATTGTTATATTTATGATCTAATCCCATAAAAAGGGCATACATTTAAATTTTTTCAAAAAACAACAATTTTTTTTATAATTTTCCTTTAGATTGTTGATTTTCTGCTAATAGCGTGTACTATGGTTCACAATTAATAGATTTATTCACCTAAAACATTACAAAACAATAGGAGATTGCAGTAGAGAGTCTTTAAAAATTAATCGAAACTTACTCTTCATTCGTCTAATCGGATCAGGTCCTGAGACTCCATTTGTTACAACTCATCATCGAAATTCAACAGGTCATCCACCTTTTTTTCATCCCTGATCCAGTCATGGCTAATCTTGTATCAAAAAACAAATGCCATGAAAATTTTTTTTCTTTTTATTCTGATCATTTTTAGCTATCCGTCTTTAGGCCAGTTCCAAATAAATGGAAAAGTTGTAGATAAACATCAGGAAGGCATACCAGGTGCTAATGTTTACCTACAGGGCAGCTATGATGGAACTGCTGCAGATGCCTCCGGTTATTTCGAATTTAATACAGACATGGAAAATGAACAAACCCTGACCGTTTCATGCCTGGGATATGAAACTTTTCGCATGGTAATAAAACCAGGAACAATCACTCAACCACTAAGCATTATTCTGAAAGAAAAGGTAAGTGAGATCGACGAGGTAGTCATTACTGCGGGTGCTTTTTCGGCTGGTGACAAAAGTCGAGCTGCTGTTTTAAAACCCCTTGATATTGTAAGCACAGCAGGTGCAACTGCGGATATTGCCGGGGTGATGAATACATTGCCCGGCACACAAACATCGGCTGAAAATGGCCGCTTATACGTAAGGGGAGGGGATAGCCGGGAAGCTAGTGCCTACATTGATGGATTGTTGGTTTCCGAACCATTTTCAGTAGCTCCTGGAAATGTCCCGTCACGATTCAGATTTTCACCATTCCTGTTTAAAGGGACCTACTTTAGCACGGGCGGCTACTCAGCCGAGTATGGTCAGGCATTGTCCTCCGTTTTGGTGCTAAACACTTCTGATCAATCACAAAGGACACAAACCGACATTGGTTTAATGTCATTGGGAATTGATGTTTCTCAAACGCTTCGTTTTGATAAATCATCATTGGTTGCACAATTAGGCTATACTGACTTGGGGCTGTATTATGCCATGGTTCCACACCGATATCATTATGAGGTTGCCCCCAAAAGTTGGGGTGGATCACTTCACTATAAAGTTGACCTTTCAAAAAATACCTATATCAAATGGTACAATAATTTCCAATTATCCGATTTAAAACTAAAGCAACCATCCTTTGAAGATGTTCACACATTGGCTGATATCAGCCTGAATGATAACTATGGTTATTCTAATCTTTCGTTTAAAACCCTGACAAAGTATGATTGGATTTTACGGGGAGGGTTAGCTTTCTCGTATCTTAACACACTGACACGATATAACACGCTAAAAAACAGGGATAAAAATAGGACTGTACATGCAAAACTTGTTGCCGATAAACCACTTGGTGATCATGCGACATTTAAAGCAGGTACTGAAATGTTTCGCAGTGATATAGATTACAATTACCAGGATGATGCAGATCAGGAATATGATATTAACCTGACCAATTATACCACCGCATTGTTCAGCGAATTTGAACTGACCCTCAACCGCAAGTTGGCTTTAAAGCCTGGGGGTAGAATTGAATATTCTTCCATAAATAAAGAGTTTAGTTTCTCTCCAAGATTATCTTTTGCATTTCGAACAGGCAAAAAAAGTCAGTTGTCCTTTGCTTTAGGAAGATTCTATCAACTACCTGATAATCAATATGTTAAAGCAAGCAACCAATTGAACAATGAAAATGCTGATCACTATATTTTAAATTATCAGTACAACCCAGAAGGTCGTATTCTCAGGCTTGAAGCTTACCATAAAAAATATGATAATCTTGTCAGTTTCAATGAATATACTACTATTAATGCAAAGGATTTAGGAAACGCTGGCCATGGTCATTCTTCTGGTCTGGAAGTATTCTGGCGCGATAGTAAATCATTGCCGGGATTGGATTATTGGATCTCATATTCCTATTTGGATGCCAAACGAAAATACCTCGATTACCCAGATGAATCCATACCTGATTTTGCACCGGCACACAATTTTTCAGTTGTGGGTAAATATTACATTATGCCGTTGAGAACATTGGTTGGGACTACTTACCAATTTACCAGTGGCAGGTTTTATGACGATCCCAATACGGAAGCTTTTAATGATCAAAAAATGAAGCTTACCATAACTTTAGTGTTAACCTCAGCTTTGTTTTCAAGCCAAATATCATTATCCACGGTTCGGTATCTAATGTGTTAGGATTCGATCATGAGTTTGGAAGGCAATACAGTGCAATACCAAATAACGATAATGTTTATGAAAGCATACCGGTAAAATCTGAAGCTCCCAGGTTTATTTTCCTTGGATGTTTCATCACTATTTCAAAAGATAAAGAAGCAAATCAATTAAATAATCTATAAATTTTCAACTTATGAAAACAGTATTAATTTTTACATGCCTTTTGTTGTCATTGAATGCCTTGGCAGACAATAAGTTTGAATCCGCTATGACCAGTGCTATTGAACAACTTTTTACAAGTGATAGCCCTGAGAAGGTCAAACAAGTGATCGCTACCTTTGAACGGATTGCTCAGGCTGAAGACAATAGGTGGGAACCCGCTTATTATACAGCACTATCTTATTTATGGTTATCGGGGATGATGCAGGGACAAACCCAAGATAAAAAAAGTATGGATGCTCTACTAGATGAAGCCCAAAAGTTCCATGATTTGGCAGCACTAAAAAACCCACAGGGTGCAGAACTATTGGTAATTCAGGGATATATACATATGATGCGGCTTACAGTAGATCCGATGGGAAGAGGCCCTGAGTTAGCACCTAAAACCACCATGACTTTTCAGCAAGCACTGGCAATGGATCCAAACAATCCCCGCGCCATGCTCATGTTGGGATCAATGAAGTTGGGGGAAGCTCAATATTTCAATGGAGATACTTCTGAAGCCTGCAAACTGATCCATAAAGCGGATGAGGCATTGGACAAACAAAAACCAGCCGATAAATTGAGCCCTACATGGGGTAAAGAACTCACATCTATCTTTTTGCAGTCGTGTCAGTAAAAGTATAAACTATCAGCACCTGGCCCTGAGGTTAGGTGTTGATAATTCTATGTATTATCTTTATTCCTACATTATGATAATTGATAATTCAGTAACCAGGCGTATTCCAAAAAGACTTATGGAATTTATTACCATCACATTGATGGGTTTGATGATTGCATTTCTCATCTGTCCAAAATGCTTTTTTGGGGAATGGAGAGCCGATTCCAACAACTGGAAGATGATTGTTGTCTCCCTTGCGTTTACTTACGGATTGGGATACAGCATTTCCTTTTTACTGCCAATTTTATCAAAAAGCAAATTTCAACAGAGTAGGCCGGTCTCCAAATTTATCATCAATTTAATTATTTTGGCAGGTTTTACCTTTCTTGCTTCAGTCAGTATATTTTATTTCACTATTAAACTGTTGTATACTAATTCTGATGAGTTTCTAACCTGGGCATTCGTAGCCGATAACGCCAAAACGGCCATGTGGATTGCCATCGGTTTTTCAATGTTCTTTTCAAGTATAGAATTTTTAAAAAATTATAAAAAAGAAGCTGTAAGGGCAGAAAAACTGGAAAAAGAGAATATAAAAGCACAATATGAATCGCTAAAAAGCCAGGTAAACCCGCACTTTTTGTTTAATAGCCTGAATGCGCTCACCTCACTGATCTATGATAATCAGGAACTGGCCGTAAAATATGTCAGGCAGTTATCAGATGTATACAGGTATGTACTCGATTCACAAAACAAAGACCTGGTGCCATTACAGGAAGAACTGGAATTTGTTGAATCGTATTTATTTTTACAAAAGATCAGGTTTGGTGATAATCTGAAGGTGGAAATAACCCTTCCGGAAAAACAGGATATTTTGGTAGCACCGCTGACTTTGCAGGTTCTTTTGGAAAACGCCGTAAAACATAATGAGATATCCGCTGAGTTTCCCTTAACGATTAAGCTATATGAAGAAGGGGATAGGCTGATTGTTGAAAACCCGGTGAGGATAAAGAATATCCTCGATAAGGGTATGGGGGTAGGTTTGAAGAACATCAGTGAGAGATACCTGTTGTTTACCGATAAAAAGATGGAAATTGATCAAACCAATGGCTGTTTTAAAGTGAAAGTACCCAAACTATTGAATGAATGATGAAGGTATTGATCGTAGAAGATGAAAAAATAGCTGCTGACAGACTGGAAAGAATGATCGGACAGCTCATGCCTGAAATCACAACCATTTATAAAACAGATTCCGTGAAAACAGCTGTAAAGTGGCTGAATGAAAACCATGCCGATCTGTTATTCTTCGATATTCAGTTGGCTGACGGGCTTAGCTTTGAGATTTTTGAAAAGGTAGAGGTTACGACTCCGGTGATATTCACTACGGCGTATGACCAATATGCCATTCGGGCATTTAAGGTCAATAGCATCGATTATTTGCTCAAACCTGTTGATCATCAGCAACTTAAGGTTTCAATTGATAAGTTCATACGCTTGAACGGACATTCCAGGATCAGACCGTCAGAAGCGATCAAGGAAGCTTATAACATGATCAAAGGTAAAGACTACAAGGAACGTTTTACGGTAAAAATTGGCGAACGTATCCGGCTGGTGGAGGTTTCAGAGGTCATGTACTTTGAAAGTAAGGATAAGATGACCTTTATGGCAGTTTACGAAGGCAGACAGTTAATCCTTGATTTTTCTTTGGATCAGTTGGAATCCTTGCTGAACCCCAGGAAGTTTTACCGGATCAGCCGCAAGCACATCATTGCGCTGGAAGCCATTGAAGATTTGATCGTTTATAGCAACAGCCGCTTAAGAGTTCGCTTGAAAGGCAACGACAAAGAAGATCTTGTTGTAGCCCGGGAGAGGGTGAATGATTTTAAGGAATGGTTGGAAGAATGAGATGGTCAGGGAGGTGTTGGATTTTCTATTTAACATAATGTTAATTATAGAACATAGCTGCTACGCTATTTGGTGATATCTGTTAGATAATATAATGATATTATCCATGCGTCTGTCATCGCGTGCGGCACGGTAGCGGGCGGCAAAATCGGGTTCTTTCCGCTTGATTTTGTTCACCTGGTTGTCCCATGTTTTGGCGCAGCAAAGCCGACATGTCTTTCACGGCCTTGTCGAGGAACTGGCTGTTTACCTTGCTTTGTGATGCCACCACACCTTTTTGGCTGCGGCTTGCTTCGAACTTGTCGATGACATCTTTCAGTTCGGCGAGGTCTTCATCTGTCACATCTTCATCTTGTAGATGCGCTTTGATGGTGGTTGCCTCATCGAGAACGCTCTTACAAATATCATACGCTCTTTGATCGGAACTTGTAGCGATCGTGCTAATGGCATAGCCGAACACTTTTTTCAAGGCCTGGTTG
>JAEWLI010000115.1 GCA_023393375.1 Bacteroidota bacterium | reverse complement strand
GCACTTGATTCCGGAACTGAATTTACTGTCAATTTATCCAGGCATCAGGGATCTGAATCGCCGGTCGATTATAATGTCAAGAAAATATATCGGCAACCTGAGGAAGTTAATGATGAGGTGAGGGATGAAGTTCGTCCCACGCTAATGATCATTAAGGATAGTCCTGGTCTGTTAAATTATTTGGTTCTTAAACTTAAAGAGCGTTACAATGTATTCGTAGCCAGAAACGGTGTGGAGGCTTTAAAAAAGCTGAATGGCATTAAAACCATCGACATTATCATTACAGATGTGATGATGGATATGATGGATGGCATCGAATTTTTTAAGCTTTTAAAAGATGATGACCGGTTCTCGCATGTTCCGTTGATATTTATTACAGCAAAAGACAACCGGAACAAAACTTCGGTTTTGGCGTTAGGTGCAATCCTTCCTATACCGGGCATTGACTCCCGAAGCTAACGATGGCATTGAACTAGCTATTGGAATGGTTACTTACTTGATATTTATAAACAGCTGATAATCAGCGAGATACAAAACGTTAGTCAGAATAGATTATATTAAAAAGCCTTTCCTGATCAACGAATTGATGAACAAAATAGAGGCCATTCTGAAAATTATTGAAAAGCAAAAAATAGCGATCATTAAACAAGCTTCCAAAGCAATATCATTAAGCACCGGGATTGATCGTTCTGACAACCTGGAAAGATTTAAACAGCTCACCAGCAGGGAAAAGGAAATTGTTGAAAAGATCAAGGAAGGGGCGTCACACAAGGAAATCAGCGAATTGTTGAGTATATCTCACAAAACTGTCGCAAAGCATATCCAGAATATATATGATAAGCTGAATGTTTCATCCAAGACTGAATTACTCAATAAAATCTATTCTCCCAGATAGTTTTAAGCGGTTCATTTACAATATCGTAAGCTACTTTTAGCTGGAAAGGCTTAAAATAAGCAGAATTGCGTATATAATTACTTAATTTGCCTTATTTCTACCTATATATTTTTTGATCAAATTTATACCAGAATCCAAATCAAGGACTGTCGATGTGGAGAAAGACTTTTTAAGAAAAATTTAGGAGAATCAACCATTAACCGGATGTATGAGGATGAAAGAGCAAAAACAGCGAAAGCTGCAGCAGTAAACCTGCTAATTTTATAAAACATTTAAACAGCAAACAAAAACCAACTAATAAAATGACTACACATAAAATCCAGATCAGGCCATACAACCTAAAAGAGTTGGCCAACATATACCAGGTCAGCGACAAGACCTTCAAAAGATGGCTCGACCGTTTCAGCGATGATTTGGGAGAAAGGTATGGCAACTATTATACTATTCCGCAGGTGAAACTTATTTTTGATAAGCTTGGTCTACCGGGGTTTATTGAGGAAAGCGATTCTTTAATATGATGATAATGTTACTGGAAAGAATCAGCTAAATCATATAAGGATTTAGAATCCCCTTTACCCTTAAAAATGCAAAAATACGCTTCATTCAGAACCCATCAAGGGCTTCGTAAACAGCTTCTTTCCCGCATATCCTCCCAAGGCTGCCCTTGACTGAACCTGCTTGAAGCATTCAGTGGCATCTACAAGGGATAAAGGAGAAATAGAGTTAAAATTCAATTTACTTGATCCCAATATAGTGACTTATCCAACTGTAAAGTGTAGCCTTAAATTCTTAAAATCAAGAAAAAGATAGACTATCTACGGCACCTCAAATTTTTGTCTTTTAAAAGCGGGTTTTGTTGCCTGTTATCCTTCAGCATTTTTTGAATATCTTCAAAGTCATAATAAATTGATCCCCCATTTTTAGTAAAAGGCAAGGAACCGTTAACTCTCAAGTTTTGCAGAGTGCCAGGTGAAATGTTGAGTAACTTTCGAACATCAGGTGACTTTAACCATTTTTGGCTTGGTTGACCAGAAAAACTTTTCAACAACCTTTCTATTTCTGCCAAAAGCTCGCACTTGAATATTTCAAGATCCTCGGGTGTTAAGACTTTTGCTGCCATCTTGTTCAAAATTAAATTACCAAACAAATTTATCAATGTGTCAAGTTTCAAATTCCGCAATTGGATATCTTTAGTCACTATTTTACGAAACTTCCTGATGATTCTCTCTTGATGCCCTGTTTATCTCTTCTTTAGAACTTTTATCTTTTAATCTCTCCTTCAGCGCATTCATGTCCTCACTCAGTTTCTTTTCAATCACCTTAGCATAAATCTGAGTAGTGGTAATTTTTGAATGTCCCAGCATTTTACTTACCGATTCTATCGGCACCCCATTAGCCAAAGTAACTGTAGTTGCGAAAGTATGCCTTGCCAGATGAAAGGTGAGGTTATTTTTAATCCCGCACAAATCAGCAATTTCTTTTAAATAGCTGTTCATCTTTTGATTGGATATTTTAGGGAAAACTGTATTCTCGTTGGCATCACCTTGGGTGTATTTTTCAATTATCGCTAAAGCTTCAGGCAAAATGGGTATGTGAAATAAGGTATTCGTTTTTTGCCGCCTTTTTATTATCCATTTAGTGCCATCAATACCTGTTGAAATATCATTGGTGTGTAGATTTTGAATATCAGCAAAAGCAATTCCTGTATAACAGCTGAAAATGAAACAATCTTTAACCAATTGTAGCCGTTTAATTTCAAAATCTTTTTTAATGATCCGATCAATCTCATCCATTGATAACACAACCCTTTCCGACCATTGAAATGTACATTTAAAATTTTTAAATGGGTTATGTTCAAGCCATTTATTCACTACGGCTAAATTCATGATTTTTTTTAGCATTCGGATATATTTCATTGTGGTGTTGGATCCTATTTTTTCCACTCCACGAAGGTAGTATTCAAATTGTTTAATAAAATTATGATCAAGTTCCTCAAGAAAGAAATCTGATTTTTTTTGGTTGTTCTTGATAAATGAGGAAAGTTTTTTTTGAAGCGTATTAAACTTTGTTAATGTCCCTTTGGCAATACTAATACCCACACTCCTTTCCATTTCATTATTATGGTAGTTGATCAATTCTAAAATAGTTTTTTTGGATGGTGTGTCTCCGTTAAATCTTAGCTTAATAGCTTCAGCTGAAACATATTCATTTTGAGAAACCATCTGATGATAAATTTTAAATAGTTCAGCCTTGATCTCTTGTATATAGTTATTGAGGTATCTTGCCTCTGCGCCTGTTCCCTTTATTTTACCATGAATGTTATCCCACTTATCTAAATGTGCATTCCGCTTCAGTGAAATTTCTGCTCGCCGTCCATTGACAGTGATCCTGGCAAAAAGTGGGAGACCTGACTTTGTAGCTTTGGACTTATTCGCCCAAATAAGAATTGAAAAGGTTTGTGCTGTTTTCATTTTTACTTCTGTTTTAGGTAACCGAATCAACCTTCAAATCAGCCCAATTCTATACAAATTATATGGTTGTAACTTACTGATTATCAGTAAGTTAACCCCTAATTCGGTTACCAAATATAAGAAATAAAAATAGGTAACCGAATAGGTCACCTACAGGATGGTTTTATTTGATATTTTTTGAATGAAAAAAAATAAAAAAACCGCTTAGACATTCATTCTAAGCGGTTTTGATTTTGTTTGATGCTATAAAAGCGGTCCGGACGGGACTCGAACCCGCGACCCCATGCGTGACAGGCATGTATTCTAACCAACTGAACTACCGAACCAATATTTTAAGAACTATTACCATTTATCCGTTTCTTCTTGCCGTACCCCTCGTAAATGGTGATGCAAAAGTAGATGCAATTATATTTATATCCAAATAGTAGAGAAAAATTTCTGTAAAAATTTTTCTCTACTTACTTATTACTGAAAACGGTCATCCCAAACCCTCTCAGATAGAATTTCCTCTGAATACTCTTGAGGTTTCAATAGGCACCAAATTACCTTCATAAATCAGATTCCCTCTTCGTAAACCGGTTAAAGTTGCCCTCGCACTGCCATCACTCCTTACGTCCATACGGATATTGTAATGACTGATGGATGTGATTACATCAAAAGCGATATAGTAGCTGTCATTCTTTTTTTCAACCACCTCCCATGATGTTATTCTACCATCAGTGGTAATACCACCTACACCATTATAACCGATCCCGGTGTCACTACCTATCTGTATGATCGCATGATCTTCATCAACCTGCAAAAAGTTGATGGTGGAATTGACAATTTGCCGGTTACCTCTGCTATTGCTCAGATAATTTGCTTTCAGAACAAACGTTCGTTTATCGACCATGTCTGTCGTCAGCTTACGCTTCTTTTCCTGACGTTCTTTTTTTGCTTCCTTCCGTTCAGACTTCCTTACTTCTCTTTCTGGTATTTGGGCATTTATCTGCTGTGTGAATATCAGAATACCTAACAATACAATATATACTTTCATTTTTCTGTTTATTTTAAGTTCATTGTATCAAGTAGCAATTAAGCTGCCAAAATGCTCAAAACCAACAAGTTAAAAGAAAAATCGATTTCTATTCGTATTTTTTTTAGAAGATTAACTCTACTAAAATTAAAAATCCTAATAATAGCGTGGATCTTTGATCATGGGCACTTTCTGCATCACCTCTACTTCAAGAGCAGGAACGCCAAAGTCAGTCACAATTTTTCCTTCCATTAAATAAAAACCCTTCCCTAAAAAAGGATGTCTCTTGATGGATGGGGGAAAATGAATGGTATCAAAAAGCTGTCCCTTGCAATCAATAAAAGTCCCGAAATTCATGCGGTCTTTTTTTATGGTATATACATCCTTGATGGTGACCAGGTATCCGATCATAGTTGCCGGCCTACCAGCAAATGCCAGCATTTCACGACTGGTGACCGTGCCGTCAAGGGAATGATCGAGCAGTTCGAACGGCGAACATACCGGGAAACCCAACAGCTCTATTTCGTCAAAAGCATCTTCATAAGGTTGTGCATCCAATACAGGTAATTGAAAATCTGAAGTGGGTATTTCAAAAAGTGCGGTCTCCCCTACCCGAACGGTTTTCCGCAATGCCAGACGGTCGGCCTCCCACAACAATTCTTTTTTGGTTTTGCCGGTGAAACGAAATGCCCCAATCCGAATCAGCAGGGTCAATTGTTCAATTCCAACGGGCACCCGTCTTAGAAAATCTTCTAGATTTTTGAAATCTCCCTTAGATATTCGTTCCTCAGGAATAAAATGGCCCAATTCATTTTCAAGGTCTTTAAGGTGCACAAAACCCAGAAAAATATCCCTGCCATACAGCGTAGTGAAATACTCACTTTTGTTGACACATGGCGCATGTATGATGCCTCCAAGCATCCGGGCATCGTGCACGTAAAACTCCGTACTATAAAACCCTCCAAAATTATTAATTACTGCCACGATAAATTCCAGCGGAAAATAATGGCGCAGGTACAAACTCTGGTAACTTTCTACTGCAAAACTGGCCGAATGGGCCTTGGAAAAGGAGTAACCGGCAAAACTTTCTATCTGACGCCATGCTTCGGTAATGATTTGATGGGGATAGTTACGCTGCAGACAATTCCTGAAAAACTCATCCCTGATTTCCATGATCTGTTGCCGCGACCGCCCCTTGCCCGACATTCCCTTTCGCAACACATCAGCTTCTGCCATGCTTATTCCTCCAAAATGGTGGGCTACCTTGATCACATCTTCCTGATAGACCATGATTCCATAGGTTTCTTCCAGCAGTTCTTCCATTTTTGGGTGAAGGTAACGGATCTTGTCTGGCTGACGGTGGTTTTTGATGTATTCACGCATCATTCCGGAACTGGCCACTCCCGGCCTGATGATAGAACTTGCCGCTACCAACACCGGATAAGTGCTGCAGTCGAGTTTGCACAACAATTGCCGCATGGCAGGCGATTCGATATAAAAACACCCAATGGTATCCCCTTTTGCCAGGGCTTCATTGAGTTTGGGATCGGCTTTGAATTCTCGCACACGCTCAATATCGACGTCAATGCCCCGCTTTTCTTTTACCAGATCCAGGGTGGTACGAATATGGCCCAACCCCCGCTGACTCAAAAT
>JAEWLI010000034.1 GCA_023393375.1 Bacteroidota bacterium | reverse complement strand
TGGTTGCCGACAGTGTTGGCATAACTAAGTCCGGCTCCTGCAATTTCGTTGGTAATAACGGCCATGTCATACTTCGCCTGGTTCTTGTCCTGTGTATAACCTGTAACGTTGATACCCTCCGATGCAGCAATTTTCTGCATCTCATCATACTTTACCGAAAACAAATCCGAATACCTTTTCAAGGCCGGATATTGTTCTACTACTGATTTGTTATCCTTCAAAACCCCACTAAGCCCAACAAACGATCTGATCAGATTTTCTTGTCTGTTCGTCATAGTCTTTGTTATTTATGTTAATATTTAATTATTTATTTAATTTTAAAAGTATAAAAAATAATTAAAATATCCAAATATTTGCCATTGATAAATGTATAAGGACAAAAAAACTCCTCTTCCCCTCCTATTTTTGCATATCGTAAATAGCTGTAACGGTTATAGTATATCAAGCGAAAATTGGGTAACAATAGCTGATATGTAGATCTCAAGCAGTATATTCATTCCCCTTATCCTAATCAATTGCCCAGTAAACAACTTACAACAAATAGCAATTACCATGAATTGCCTTGCAATTCGATTACACGGAATAGTAACATGGTTACATGGTCTGGCAATTGCCTTACATTGCCTAGGAATACTCTGACATAATCTATGGATATTTTTACAATGCCTAGAAACTATCTGACATGGCCTGACAATAGTTTGACATGGTCTAGTAGTTGTTTTACAATGTCTAGCAATCACCTGAAAGCTTCTATTCATCATCTGACATTGTCTAGGAATCATCTGACATTGTCTTGGAATCATCTGACATTGTCTTGGAGACTTCTTACATAGCCTAGTAGCTTTCTTACATGGTCTTGCAATTCTCTGACATCGCTTGTTAATTCCCTGACATTATATATTAGTGAGCTTACTTGTATTGAAAGGTATGATTATGTGGAAAGGATTGAAAAGGTTATAATGGTTTGAAATAGTTTGAATGGTTTGAAATAGTTTCTAACTGCGGTGAACCAGCCTTAGATCCTTACAGGATGACAGTTTGAGGCGGGCTGCATGCAATTGCTGACTTAATGAAGAAGGAAGCACAATTTGCCTTAGTCAGCGGACGTTTTTAAGTAATTTTTCTTAATTTCATGTTCTGAGAAAAGGAAGTTATTAAGTATTGGTAACACATCTTCTCTGCTGCCCGGTAACCACAAATGCTACAAAGCTGTCATCCCGACTATCGGGAGGGATCTAAGGTAAGGCCTTGCAGGAGGCCAAAACCGGATATTACAATTTAGCTTGGGTTAAATTATCTACCTTTCATAGCCTTAGTTTCCTAACCCGAAGGCTTTCGGGATCGGAATGACAATACGGGGCAGGCGTTCATTATCACACGATCTAACTTAATGGATGGCCAGATCAATCAGCTACCAGCTACGACCTGAGCTATTTTCCCAACACCTAATTTTATTACTTCTGAAACCCAAACAAATCAATTATACGGCATGTTCCTAATTAAAAACCAAAAGACTGTTATGGAGACAATTACCAATTTTGAAATTAAGGAGGAAAAATTGCATTCTTATGCGATAGCACCGGATGTGATCGGTTTTAAAATATTGTTTGTAAATATTTATACGATAGGACAACCCGGAGAAGGTAATCCGTGGTCGTTGGTGGATGCCGGATTGCCTGGTTCTGCTAAAAGGATTATCAAGGAAACAGAAAAACTATACGGCAAAAACAACCCACCACGAGTAATCATCCTTACTCATGGCCATTTCGACCATGTGGGGGCATTGTCAGATCTATTGAAAGAATGGCCGGGAGTGAAAGTGTATGCCCACCCTTATGAGATCCCCTATTTAACCGGACAGGTATCCTATCCCTACCCTGATCCTTTTGCCGGCGATGGGGCCATGTCTTTTACTTCATGGCTTTTCCCCGTCAAACCCATAGACCTGGACGACAGGGTGTACCCGATTACAGAAGAGTTTTCAGTGCCACAATTGCCCGACTGGTCCATGATCTATACACCGGGGCATACACCTGGTCATATTTCATTGTTCCGCAAGAAAGACAAGTCATTAATAGCAGGAGATGCTTTTATCAATACAGATCAGAATGCCTTGTTTTCAGTGGTCACGCAGAAACGTGAGATTCACGCGCCACCAACGTATTTCACCATCAACTGGAAAGATGCCAAAGCTTCTATTCAAAAACTGCTCGACCTCAAGCCTGAAGCTGCAGGAACCGGGCATGGATTGCCGATTTTTAGTAAAGCCTTAAACGAGGGATTAACCAAACTCCTCCTGAATTTTGATAAAGAAGAAATCCCTCACAATGGATTTTATGTAAAAAATCCGGTCAATTATGACGTGGGTCAACTCCCCTACTCAGAAACACCAACATCGTATCAGGTCATGGTGACTGCTGCAAGGGCTTTGTTATTGACATTTGCTGGTTTCGGGTTGTATTACTTTATAAAACGGATCAGAAACAAGTAAATTCAGCACCCTAAAAAAACCTTATTGGATGCACTGGTACAGATAAAAGCGTTTGCGGAAAATGCACATGCAGGTCAACTGAGGCGATACAGCCGGGAAAGGTTTATGAATCACCCGGAGCGTGTAATGCTGATCTGTAAAACCTATACCAATGATAGATGTATTCTGGCAGCAGCTTTATTGCATGATGTATTGGAAGATACAGCGGTTGATTTCCACACCCTTAAGGATTTCCTTCATCAGGTATTGCCAAAAGATGAGGCAGAAAAGACCATGATTTTGGTGGTGGATTTAACAGATGTGTTTACCCATGATCTTTTTCCCGGCCAAAACAGGAAAATCAGAAAAGTAAAAGAGGCAGAAAGACTAAGTAATAGCCATCCTGATGCGCAAACCGTGAAATATGCTGATGTGCTGGACAATGTGGCTGACATCACCCGCAATGATCCCGATTTTGCCAAAACATATATCAAAGAATGTCATTACTTGATATCTCAAATGAAAAAAGGGCATCCACAGCTTCATGCAAAAGCAATACAGGTGATTTCAGAATGCGCAGGCAAGGTAAATGTTCGTATTTAAGGTATGAACAAAAAGTTTAAAGGTGTTTCAATGTTTGATTCAAAATCCCGATTAACGAAAGACGAATTCTGAATGACGATTTGCGATTTTATGGTTTTTTTTCCTTATTGTTGTTCCCTCAGGCTTACCCGCTCCCGATAACTATCGGGACCCTCCACACAATGGCCTGCCGCGTACAAGCCTGCCATCGCTATTGAGGCCAATTCGGTCTTGTACCGCTCCGCAAATTCCTATGATAATATTTATTCCCGTACCCATAGCTTAGTACAAGAGTAATACAGGTGATCGCAGAATGTGGCAAATGTTCGTAATTATGGTATGAACAAACAGTATAAAGTTGCGTCACTGTTTGATTCAAAATTCCGATTAACGAATGACGGATTCTGAATGACGATTTGGGATTTTATGGTTCTTTTTCCTGAATGTTGTTCCCTCAGGCTTACCGCTCCCGATAACTATCGGGACGCTCCACACAATACATCATATCCCGAACCCTAAATCAGAATCTTTAATATCAGACCAATCGGAGAAATGCGCACAATAAGAATTTTCAGGATCAACTAAAATATACGTGTATAATCGGTTACATCCATTTACAATCGATTGTAACCGGCTAATGTACGGATAAATGATAGGATTGTGTTTTAATTTGCCTCATCAGCTTTTAAGCAGCATAGAATGATGTTTCACTTAATTAAAAATACATTATGAATTCTTTAAAAAATCGCGTGCAACTCATTGGTAACTTAGGTATGGATCCTGAAGTAAAATCCTATGGTGATGGTAAAAAGATGGTCAGGTTTTCACTGGCAACCAATGACAGTTACAAAAATGGGGATGGAGAAAAAGTAACAGAAACCCAATGGCACAACCTGGTAATATGGGATGGCCCCAAAGCCAAGCTTGCAGAAAAATACCTGGTCAAGGGCAGTGAAGTTGCCATAGAAGGCAAATTGATACACCGTAACTATGATGACAAGGATGGCAATAAACGATATGTATCAGAAGTAGTGGTAAATGAAATCCTGATGCTGGGCAAAAATGGCGATAAATAACGGTCAAGAAAATTTATGTATGCCTGGTATCAATAATTATTAAAGAAAAATTCAGGTAGTTTTTAGATGTTTTTAATTAGCAAAAGGGGTAGTTCCGGAACTACTACCTTTTGTCAATTGTCTTAAGAAGCGTAATTCCTAGCGCACAATGCCTGCAAAGTGTTGGCACCAAACTCGCGTACTCACTACTGAGTCATATTTAAATAATGGATTAACGGTTGAATAAAATGGTCAACCATTTTTAGGCATAAACAGCTTTCAACTTTGAACTTTGAACTTTTTAACCTTAAATCTTAAGCATTGAACGTTTGACCTTGAGCATTAAACTCGGCTTTTCTAAATTCACCATACTTCATTATATTCGCACTTTTTCGTTCAATACCTAAAACCAGATGCTAGAAAAGTTTGATCCCTTTCATACAGACCTGCCCGTAAAGGAAATCATTCCTGATGTACGGAATCATCTGGCAAATCACCATACCCTGATCGTAAATGCGCCAGCCGGAGCCGGGAAAAGCACTTTGCTACCACTCGCTATCATTAATGAACCCTGGATGGCAGGGAAAAAAATCCTTATGCTGGAACCCAGGAGGCTGGCAGCGAAAGCAATAGCCGCTAGAATGTCAGATCTGATCGACGAACCACTGGGCACTACCATAGGTTACAGGATCCGTTTCGAAAATAAAACCAGCCACCAAACCAGAATTGAGGTGGTTACTGAAGGGATATTGACCCGTATGATCCATACAGACAATGCTTTGGAGGGTGTGGGACTTGTGATTTTCGATGAATTCCATGAACGAAGCATCCATGCTGATGTCGCCTTGGCATTATGTCGCGAAGCACAACAAATTCTGCGGCCAGATTTACGCATCATGATCATGTCTGCTACCCTTGATATGCCCAAGTTAACACAATTGCTCAATGCACCTGTTGCTGAAAGTAAGGGCAGACTTTTTCCGGTAGAGATAATATATACAGGCGAGCAAGACCAATGGTCCATGTCGGAACTCACTGCTCATACCGTGTTAAAGGCAGTGGCTGAAAAGGATGGGGATGTCCTTGTTTTTTTGCCGGGAGAAGGTGAAATCAGGAAATGTGAAGAAATATTAAGGAATAAACTTCACAAATTCGCAATTCATCCCTTGTATGGGCAATTGCCATTCAACAAACAATACAGTGCCATCATGCCTGACAAAAATGGTAAACGAAAGGTTGTGCTGGCTACTTCTATTGCAGAAACCAGCTTGACCATCGAGGGCATTTCCATTGTGGTTGACAGTGGTTTTGGCCGTATTTCCCGTTTTGATCCCAAATCCGGGTTGACCCGATTGGATACCATCCAAATTTCCAAAGACTCTGCAAATCAACGGGCTGGTAGAGCTGGAAGATTGGGCCCGGGAACCTGTTACCGCATGTGGTCGAAAGCTACTCACGAACGAATGGCAGAACATAGGATACCGGAAATATTAGAAGCTGATCTGGCTTCTTTGGTACTGGACATGGCGCAATGGGGTGTAGCTGATATACATCGGCTAACCTGGCTCACACCACCACCTAAAGGGGCTTTGGCGCAAGCTTCTGAAACCCTGCACCAGCTAAATGCACTGGAAAAAGGGAAAATAACACCACATGGCAAAAAAATGCATGCTTTACCATGCCATCCTCGCCTGGCACATATGTTAATAATGGCTGAAGAAAAAGGCATTTTATCGCTGGCTACAGATTTGGCAGCACTATTGGAAGAAAGGGATCCTTTGGCTAAAGAAGGAAGTTCGGATATCAATACCAGAATTGAAGCTTTGCGAAGATTTAGAAGTGAACAAAGGCAAAGTAAAAAATTTTCCAGGATAGAAAAGGTAGCTGCATCTTATCGGATGATGTTCAACAGTCATCCGGAAAATGATCCCGTGGATATGTTCGAGACAGGGGTGTTATTAGCCTATGCATATCCTGAACGGATTGCACATGCCCGGCCGGGCAATAATGCCCAATTTCAGCTTTCCAATGGCAAGCTTGCTGCAATGTCACATAAAGATGACCTTGCCCATGAACCTTGGCTTGCAATTGCCCACCTGGATGCACGTGATGGCATGGGAAAAATTTTCCTTGCCTCCCCATTGGATCCAAAAGACCTGGTAGATCTGGTGAAAGAAGAGGATGTAATTGTTTGGGACACCCGAAAAGGCGGATTACTCGCCTCTCGCGAACTAAAACTGGGTAGTATTGTATTACGATCGAAGCCCCTTCCCCACCCCGATGAATCTCATTTATTGGATGCCATTTCCAATGCCATCAGAACTGAAGGTGAGGCCTTATTGTCATTTAATGAAGAAGTGGCTCAATGGCAAAACCGGGTGATGAGTTTGCGTAAATGGCATCCTACAGCAGATTGGCCTGATGTAAGTACACCAGCCCTTTTAATGACCAATCATCAATGGCTGGGTATTTATCTTCAACAAATCAAAAAACCTGATGACCTGAAGAAATTAAACTTGATTGAAATATTGCATAATCATTTGACCTGGGAAAAACAAAAAGATTTAGAAAGGTTGGCTCCGGATCGGATTTTGGTACCCAGTGGTTCTTTTATCAAACTTCAGTATCATCTGGATGGTTCCCCTCCCACCCTGGCTGTTCGGCTTCAGGAGGTTTTTGGACTGGCAGATACTCCCGCTGTAGCCGATGGCCAAATGCCAGTAGTGATGCATTTACTTTCACCTGGATATAAGCCGGTACAGATCACCAGAGACCTGAGAAGTTTTTGGGACAATACTTATTATGAAGTAAGAAAGGAATTGCAACGCAGATATCCCAAACATTCATGGCCTGATGACCCATGGAAAGAAAAAGCAATAAAAGGGGTCAAAAAGAGGGGTTAACGCTATATTTGAACAAATTCTACAGTTGATATAAATCATTATTCGAATGAATAAAGCTGAAAGTACCGGAGAACAGAAAAACAACCCTCTTCATGGAATTACCTTGGAGAAAGTTGTAACAGACCTATACAATCATTATGGTTGGGAAAAATTGGGAACAAAGATAAAAATCAAATGCTTCACCGAAAATCCAAGTATAAAATCAAGCCTGACCTTCCTGAGAAAAACCCCGTGGGCAAGAACAAAAGTTGAAGATTTGTATATAAAAACATTTAAATAAACCCTAAACTTTCAAATAATTTCAAACCTTGAACCCTTTTTACCGAAATAGAGTACAAAACCCGGGAGATCCCTGTCTGTACAGGGCTGACGTCAATGTCGTGATCGTCCAATTGAGTCAATATTCATCTTTTTGCAAATATTGATAAGTTGAAGGTTGAATAAAATGGTCAACCATTTTTAGGCATGGTCAATGGTCAAACTTTGAGCTTTGAGCTTTGAGCTTTCAACTTTGAGCTTTCAACTTTCAAACCTTAAACACCCTTCCCACCACTGCGTCATTCCTGCGGAAGCAGGAAACTCCTGATGATAGCACAATTGACTGGAATAACGCGTATGACCGGTAACCTTGGCTAAAGTACATAACGAAATAGAGTACAAAACCCGGGAGATCCCTGTCTGTACAGGGCTGACGTCAAAGTAGTGATCGTCCAATTGAGTCAAGATTCCTCTTTTTGCAAATATTGTTAAGAGCGGGTGAAATTAAAAATGGGTTTTTATATTTAGGCATGGTCAAACTTTGAGCTTTGAGCTTTGAGCTTTGAGCTTTGAGCTTTCAACTTTGAACTTTACCTTAAACCCTAAACTTTCAAACATTGAACCTTTTGAACCTTGAACGTTTTTAATGAATAACCACCTTCTTTATGTGCATCTCCCCTCCTATCAACACCTTAATTAAATAAATTCCACTGGCTTCTATTTGCATAATCTCCATGAAATCTACAGCTAATTTTTCAAAAGATGTGACAGAAATCAGTTCACCATAAACATTTAATACCTGTACTTGACAACTTTTCCCTTCAAATCCTTTCACATTCAAATAAAACTGACCATCATTCGGATTGGGGTATATAAAAACAGAAGTACTCCGGTCTTTCAATCCGGTAATTGTGTTTTTTTCAACCAGCAAATCAAATGTTTTATTATCAGAAAGAACTCCATCTGTCACGGAAAGTGTGATGTTTGTAGTACCATACCAATTACCGGGATCGATGGTTAATAATCCATTGAACAACTTTACCGTTACTTCATTCGACAAACTGGTTACTGTATAGGTTAAATTACCAGAACCTGAATAAACAGTGGCAATTTCCAGATGATGAACATCTCCTTGATTCATGATCACTTGTTCAGGCAATTCGAGTGAAAGGGAATAATGCTCATTGATTATAAGATGTTGATTTACTTCTATGTTAGTCAGGGTTTGTTTGGCCGATCCGGGCCATTCTATAATCAGGGAATCTATCAACATCGCATCGCCAAAACCAAAATGTACCCGAAGACTATTTTGAGAAGCATAACCCGTAGAGGCCGAAATTTCCCGAAGTTGCCATACCGATTTGCCATTTATTAAAGCTTTTGCCCTGACTTTGGCACCAATTGCAGAAGCATTGGTTTCGACCCCTTGGCAAGTAAGGGTGATCCAATTATTATCATTACCAGCATTCCGATAAAAGAAGCTATTGGCTTCCCTATTGGCAACAAATAAATCCAAAAACCCATCATTATTGTAATCTCCCCATGCAGCTCCATATGAATCAGCCTCAGGATTTTTAAAACCAGTTTCAAGTACAAAGGATACCTCGCCACTTTCCATTAACAGGTTCTTCCAAAGTTCATTTGGTGCATTGGTATTGGAGATGAATATATCCAGATCACCGTCATTATCATAATCCCCCCATGCACTACCCATCGTGTTTAAATTGTTTTCGCCAAAATCAATTAAAGTTGATGGCGTGAATGAATTACGTTCATTCAGGTACAAATAATTTTTTTGCCATGGTGATACCGCTCCGGTAGTAAGTAAATCCATATCACCATCATTATCAAAATCAGCAATACTGACTCCTTGTATCCACATGTCACCCATTAATTTAGTTGAATTAAATGATTGCCCTGTATTGGTGAGTATGTGTTGAAATTCGCGACCCAAAAACAAGTCAAGTTTTCCGTCATTATTGAAATCACTCCAGGCACTTGCATGCTGTGAGAAATAGTTTATCTCAGATTGAAAGAAAGGTACAAAAGAATGATCAATGGTGTTGGAAAAGAGTTCACTAGCTTTGCTGTAATCTTCGTCTCCCGGACTTCCTGCCACTATTAAATCCACCAATCCATCATTATTAAAATCACCCCAACTCGAAGAATAAGCATAGGTTTTTCTGTTAAGTAGCTGATTTTCAATAGCTTGAAATCCAGTACCAAGTATATTTCTGAACAAGTAATTTTTTTCAGTAGGCAGATGAGTAGTTAAATAAAAATCAATATACCCGTCATTGTTATAATCTGCCCAGGTACTTCCGGAGAAAGCACCTGTTAACTGATCAATCTCAGGAACAGCATAAACTTCAAAACCGGGAATCCCCGTTTCCGCAAATTGATTCTTATAAAGTTTATTAGGTTGGTTTTCTTTCGTAATAAACAAATCCAAATCACTGTCATTATCAAAGTCTACCCAGTTGATACCATTATCACTACTGTTATTTTCCGTAATTCCTAAATTGTTTTCCAATAATAAAACCACCGGTTGAAAGGTCACTGTCTGTTTGTTAGAACAAAGTATGAGGTTAGGTAATAAAGGGTGTGTCATTTTACTAATGTAAACACCAGCATCGTCATAATTCACTTTTTTGATCAATAGATGATTGGTAGTATAGTTTTCAAGAACTTCTTCATTTTTATACCACTTGTAGATGATATCTTCATTGAATTCTCCCGAGGTCAGTTGTAATGAGTCTCCCTCGAAAAGGTAGTAGGAATTCTTAAAACCAACAGAATCCTGAGGCGCATAGGTAAAATTAGTGACAAATAATTGGGGCAACAGGTCCTTAAATGAAAGTTGATTGTTTGCAACTTTTAACACTTCCAGTTGCTTCAGAGGGCTCATATCTGGAAGGTATGTAAGGTGATTTTTGTTCAATATCAACTGACGTAAAGCAGTAATAGTTATAAAATTAGCAGGGACTTTTCCCTTAAGATTATTATCTGCCAGGTTTAACATTATTACCCTGCCATTTTCAATAGTCACACCATACCACTCACTAATCGGTGCAGTTAACCAATTAAGATTATTTTTCCATTGCGACCCATTTGTGCTATGATAAAAATCAACCAGTGCCATTGAATCAAGATAGAGATAAGGCATTATCTTAAACGCCGGTTTTATTTCATATTCATATTTGAATTGTAAATTCAGCAGTTTTAAGGAATAAGTTCCTTCCTGGAGGGCCACAGGAAGTGAAAATCTCTGTTGTACTGGTGGCGAAGAGGTATAAGCAATGGTGGTGTTCATCAAAATCCATGCTGAATCACCTGTATGTCGAATATAAATTTCACTTTCTTTATCAGATTCTACAGTAATTATCGGTTGATCGTTTGGCCCAAATACTTTCTGATGGTGATCACCATTTTTCATCCATATTCTAAAAGACGGAAATGAAAAAGAATGGTCAGAATTAAACCATCCTCTCAATGTCGCCATACTTTTTTCTGACTCCAATAAGCCCTGGGAGGTTGACACTGAAATTTCATAATCTGTTGCAGGTGATAACTCAAGGCTTCCCATTTCACCCGAAAAATATGCCTTATTTACTATGGTTGAGAATTGTTGATA
>JAEWLI010000129.1 GCA_023393375.1 Bacteroidota bacterium | reverse complement strand
GGATTATTCTGCCCAAAGAAAATGCTTCTGAAGCAGCTATTGTAAACGAACTGAATGTTTACGGGGTGGAGTCATTAAGTGAAGCCATTGATTTCTTTGATCATGGCAAAACCATAGAACCACATATTACTGATACCCGCGATATCTTTTATAGTCAGCTAAACGATTATGATGTGGATTTCAAAGATGTGCAAGGGCAGGAAAATATTAAACGATCCCTGGAAATTGCTGCAGCTGGCGGTCATAACGTGATTATGATTGGGCCTCCTGGTTCCGGAAAGACCATGTTGGCCAAAAGACTGCCATCCATACTTCCTCCATTAAATCTTTATGAGGCCCTGGAAACCACCAAAATACATTCTGTGGCAGGTAAATTGGGGGCACATGCATCTCTAATTTCCACCCGCCCTTACAGGGCACCTCATCACACCATCAGCGATGTAGCTTTGGTAGGAGGTGGAGGAGTACCCCAACCAGGAGAAATTTCACTTGCTCACAATGGGATCCTTTTTCTTGATGAGTTGCCTGAGTTTAAAAGAACTGTATTGGAAGTGATGCGCCAGCCATTGGAAGAACGACAAGTTACAATTTCAAGGGCTAAGGTAACCATTGATTATCCGGCTAATTTTATGCTGATTGCCAGCATGAATCCCTGTCCATGCGGTTATTACAACCATCCTGAAAAACAATGTGTTTGTGCTCCGGGTATGGTACAAAGATATCTTAATAAGATAAGTGGCCCCCTGCTGGATAGAATAGACATTCATGTTGAAGTGACACCTGTTTCTTTTGATGAAATGACTGGCGAAAGACCAGCCGAATCATCACAAGTCATCCGTGAAAGAGTGATCAAAGCCCGTGAATGGCAGCATGAACGGTTTAAAAATCAAACACAAATTTTCTCTAATGCCATGATGCCTTCCCAAATGGTAAAAGAAATTTGTAAAATCAATGAAGCCGGTAAAAAACTTCTTAAAACTGCTATGGAAAGGCTGGGACTTTCCGCTCGTGCTTATGACCGGATCTTAAAAGTATCCAGAACAATTGCAGACCTTGCTCAATCGGATGATATAAAGATAGAACATCTCGCAGAAGCCATTCAATACAGAAGTCTGGATAGGGATGGCTGGGCAGCTTAATATTTGTGCGCAAAAAAACAAACACCTCATTAGCTCTTCACTCTTTGACCAATAATTAAGGCATGGTCACTCCTTCAACTTTGAGCTATTAACTCCAACCGCCATACATTTTCATTTAATATAATCTAAACCATTTTCTCACATAGTTAATGAAGTAAGGTATATTACCAGATAACACTTCCCAACTCAAGAATACCTGTTCAGGAGGAACCAACTAAAACTATTTCCTCACTTTCATTTATCAAATTCTTGCCCAAAGGATCAACGGCAGCAATATTACCTCCTTCAATCACTTAATTCTATATTAAACAGATTAAATTATTACATGCTAAAAAGCAATTCAACCAGCTCAAATCCTATTGTAGTAGGCATACCACCAAATTACCACTTATATTTATATGAATTTGAAGAAAAATATCAGCCTGAATAACAAGAAAGAACGATAAATTATTAACCAAATTAGAGAGAATTGAAATTCAAATTGATCCAAAGTTTTAATTAATGTACAATTATGATCATGTTAACTTTAAAGAAATCGTTTCCGTGGATTTGCAGTTTTTTTCTCTTTATTCAAATATGTGGGATCGCCCAGGACAAACCTCAGCATGAAAAAAAGGTGTTTGTGGCACCTGATGGAAAGATGTACTGGAACAAAGACCTACCCATGTATATCCGGGTATCAACCTCAAAAGATGAGGGAGCTGAAAACTATCTATTAAAAAGCGAATTGACTAAAAAATATGCCGATCCTTTTTTTCTGGATACGGAAGGTATCAATTATCTGAGATCTCAATGGGCAGTTGATCCCGAAACAGGTAAGGAAGTATACCCACAGAAAGAAGTAGTATGGGAAGTTTACCGGGATGGCACACCTCCATCAACTAAAATCAACTATGAAAAAGCTCGTCTTATCCATAAAAAGGAATTGATTTACAGTCAGACGGGTCTTGAAATCACTTTATCTGCAACCGATGAAATGTCGGGTGTGGAAAATATTTATTACTCGCTGAACCAAGCTCCCTATACATTTTATCGCCAACCAATTGTTTTATCCGAAGAACGGTCTCATGAAATTCAGTATTATTCTGTGGACAATGTGGGGAATATCGACCAAATACATTCTCAAACCATTATGATTGATGATTCGGCACCAAAATCCAGCTACCAATTTTCAGGTGATACCAAAGGAATGGTAGTTTCTTCAAAAGTAAAATTGGAATTAACTTCGGACGATGTCATTTCAGGATTAGAGGGCATATACTATAAAATTAATGGTCAGCCGGAAAAAAAATATGTTACACCGGTTTCATTTTCAACATTGCCAGAAGGCGAACATGAAATAAGTTTTTTTGCAAAAGATAACCTTGGCCATATTGAACCGGAACAAAAAATCAATATTTATGTAGACAATACCCCTCCCATCATCACTGCCGATTTGATGGGTGACAATTTTATTATCAATGGGAAAGAGTACACATCTACCAGAACAAGAGTGCAATTAACCGCAGTGGATAACAAAGCTGGTGTAAAGGATATTTTCTATTCCATCAATGGAGGCGCACAAGAATCATACGAAGCACCATTTTTTCTTACTGGTTCTCAGGGTGATCTCAAGATCAGTTATTATGCTGTAGATGCAGTGGGTAATAAAAGTTCTAATGCCGCGGGGAAAGAAAATGTCACTGTTTCCTACCTTGATCTTAGCGGACCGGTTTTAAGCTATAATCTAATAGGACCACGGTTTTTCTCCCGTGATACTGTATTTGTCAGCAATAAAACCAAAATTGAATTAAAAGGAACAGATCTGGAATCTGGGATGAAAATGTTGACCTATTCCATCAATAAAGGCGAAGAAAAGGAATACACTTCACCATTTAGCCTTGAAGAAGAAGGATTATATGAAATTGATTATTACGGCTTTGACAATGTGATTAACAATTCCCAAAGTAAGTTGCTGGTAGTAGTGGACAACGAAGGTCCGGAGATATTTCCCAAACTGAGCATTTCACCTATAAAACATATTTCATTGGAAGATGAAACTATTGAAGTGTATTCTGAACATGTAGTATTATTCCTTGCGGCTATGGATGGCAGGGTGGGTTATGAATTCCTCTCCTACTCTATCAACAATGGTAAAGAAACTGAATATATTAGTCCGGTAAGAGGTTTTAAAAAAGGACAGCGTTATGACCTTCAATTAATTGCTACTGATAAATTGGGAAATAAGCGGATGCAGGGTGTAAAATTTATGATTGAGGAGTGATACTAATATGAAAACCATTTTTAACAAAATATACTTACTTTTTATAATTATTCTCTATTTTGTTCCAGCAGAGGCACAAAACAATGATCAATTGCTTTTGGATCTACAAAAAGCGGAATCGGCATCCAACCAACTGGAAATTGCCAATATTTGCAATAAAATGGGATTCAATTACTGGTCTGCAGCCCAGTATCAGGATGCAATCACATATTTTTCGAAATCACTTAAAATAAACGAAGAAGTTAATAATAGAAATGCCATAGCCAACATCAACAACTATCTGGGATTAATTTACTCTGACGTACATCAATATGAACCTGCAATAAATCATCTAACAACCGCATTGAACATCCGAAAAAGTCTGAAAGACAAAAAAGGCCAGTTTTCGGAAATGATAAACCTAACTGTAGTATACCGCCAAAAGAATGACTACCAAAAAGCCATTGACTGGTTAAATCAAGCATTAGTGCTCGCTAAAGAACTGAATGACATCACAGCCTTGAGACGTTGTTATGGCATGATGGCTGAAAATTACGAAAGCCTGGGAAATTCTGAAAAATCGATAGAGAATTACAACATGTTTTCTGCAATGGATAAAGAAATCAAAAAACAAGAACAAGAAAGAATAGAAACAGAAGCTAAAAAGAAAGTAAATCAAGCTGAACTAAAAACCAGAGAGGCTTTGACTCAAAAAGAGGCCAAAGAAATTCAATTGATCCAAAAGGAGGAAGAATTGAGCAAAGAGATACAAATCAGTCGTGCCCGTCAAATGGAGATTGAACTTTTGAATAAAGAAAACCAGATAAAAGAACTTGAAGTAAAGGAACAAAAAGCCCGATTGGTTATTGAAAGAATAGTGAGAAATACAGTAATCTCAGGTTTGGTAGTGGCATTGGGATTAGGTGGATTTTTAATGATAGCTTATCGACAAAAACAAAAAGCCAATGTGCTACTGGCAAAACAAAATAAAGAGATCAGGGAACAAAAAGACAGGATTGAATTACAACAAATTAAAATTGCGGAAGCATATGTAGAAATCCGCGAACAAAATCAAAAAATCAACCGAAGCATAATATATGCCCGCCGTATTCAACAGGCAATGCTTTATAACTGGAACCACATCAAAAAACATATTCCTGACTCTTTTACCTTTTTCAGGCCTCGGGATATCGTAAGTGGTGATTTTTATTATGCAAAAGAAATTAAAGGTAAAAATCCTAAATTTCTGGTAGCAGCAGTAGATTGTACCGGTCATGGCGTGCCGGGAGCTTTTATGAGTATGATTGCAATCGAGCTTTTGCATGAAATCATTGAACTAAAAAATATTACATCCCCTGAGAAAATCTTGAGTGAACTACATTTGTGCATCAGAAAAGCTCTAAGACAAGGTGAAACCAACAATAAAGATGGTATGGACATTTCAATGACCGTGTATGATCCGGTCGCTAATACTATTGAATTTGCAGGCGCCCGAAACCCGTTGATATATTTTCAAAATGGAAAAATGAAAGAAATCAAAGGCGACAGGCTTTCAATTGGTGGCATACCCGATACAGATCATAAAGTTTTTACAAAAACTACCATTAGTATTGATCATCCTACCACTTTCTACCTGTCCACTGATGGATTTCAGGATCAGTTTGGAGGAGAAGAAGGGAATAAACTGCTTTACAAAAATTTTAGGAATTTCTTGAAAGATATTCATGAGTCTTCATGGAAAGAACAGGAAAAACTAATGGAAACGTATCTACACCAATGGAAGGGTAATTTTCCACAAATTGATGACATCCTGGTGATAGGGTTTAAACTGCCATAAAGTTTATTCGCAATATACTTTATCAAATTCATCTTCCGTCATGGCCATACGGCTAAGAATTCCTCCATCAGCACTAAAATAAACTACAACAATAAACTCTGCTTCCCGAATACTACGCTGAGCAAAATATATAGGCATATCTTCTGACCCCATATTAGTAATATCAGTGAATGCCGGAGCTATTATTTCACCTGATTTGCTACTGAGAATACCATGTTGCGATTTTTTTAAAATAAGAAGCACCTGTTCTTCTTTATCTTCCTTAATTTTTTTTATGCGCTCTATACCGGAATAAACAATGTGTTTATTTTTAAGGTCTACAATACTGAAAAGGTTATCTGTATTTTTTACGATGACCTGATCCTGATTCCACGGTAAAATTTCCTTATATTCAAATTTCAATACCACTTTATTGTTAAAATCGATTAAACCCCACAAATTCCCTGTCGTTGCCAACAATAAGGAATCCCCAAAAGGTTGTATTATACCATCATATTGAGGGGATATGTTTAATTTTTTGTGAGAATTATATATTCCAAATTTCTTTGACTTCAACAATGAAACAAAACCTTGGTTGTAATTACCAATAGCTTCATATTGGGGCTTGATTAAAATTACACCTTTATGATCAGCTAACCCCTTCCTTCCTCCGGATTCTATTAAAAAATAGTCATTGCCCAACATAGAAATTTGATCATACACCCCCTGTAAAACTAACTGGCCAAGTGTATCATACACCATTTTTTTATTCCGATCAACCACCATCAGAAATTCCAATCCGGCATTTTTCCGTGCAGATAACACCCTTACCTTTGCATTAACAGGCAACTCTATTGCATTTTTAGAATTACAGTAAATATTGTAATTGCCATTGGTATTCAGAAAAGCAAAATTTGTGCTGATCAAATGTACAGAATCATATATAAACCCTTGTGAAAATGTTTTTTCATCAGCAAAAAATGCCCACTTATTCTCATTTTTGAGAGCAAACCACCTTTCATTGTACACTGCAGTTGAAAATATCGTATCAAACACCGGAGTGACTGATGATGTGTAAGCTTTTACATGATCCGGGGCTTTAACGATCCATCCCTGATTTAGCTGATAAATTTGGTGGTTACCAGCAGGAATTAAAATACTCAAATCTTTACCAATCAGCATTTCCTGATCATCCAGAAGACCCAATAAATGGGAATCGTCCAACGCCTCCACCTCATCCAAATATAATCCCAAAGCATTGTCTTTTCCATTTAATATTTGCTCTACATTGGTCAAAGCAATTCCCTTATCATTTTTAGTCGCCACCACTTCATTAATCATAAACAGATCATCGTATTGATTATCTAAAAGCATGATTCCAGCGAAAGAGCAAAGGCCCCATTTATCACCTTTTCTAAATTTTATAAACCGGGAATCCAATACCTTAAAATCCTGGTATTTATTATCTAAAATTTGTTGCCCGGATTTATGCCACAACGCTGCCATATTATCCGGGTTTACTATTTTTAAAAAACCATAACCTAAATCCTCTACACTTATGAGACTACCTTTATAGATCGGATAGCCCCGCTTCGTGATGATCAACTGTTGATTTTGATGAGTAACTGTCAGGATATCGGAAGTGATATTTCCACATAACAATGATTCCTCAATTTTTTCGAACTGAGGTGCTATTATTTCCTGCCAATGGGTATCATTAAAACCAAAATGCCCATTACTATAAAAAGGAACCAGCGTAACATATTCTAATTCCATCACCGCAAGAAGAGAATCAGTTGGAGGAAGGGCATATTGATTATAAAAACCAATTGGATCATTATTTTCCTTGTACAAATGATACAAAAAATTTTCTGCCTGTTCTTTGAGTTTGCTTTCAGGATAATTTTTTAAAAACCAGACATATCCGCTTGCACCTTTGCCTGCAGCACCCAATTTGAATATATGCGTTTCAGCATTGAGCCGGTGGGGCGTATCTGGGAAATCATTTAAGAATTGGATGAAGCTGGTCAGATTATTATCTTCTGTCTTTTCTTCATATAATAATACTTCATAACGGATCTGCGCATCCTCAACTTGTTTGGCGTTCGGATATTTCTTAAGAAAATCGTGGTAAGCTTGATAAGTATCAATCGAATTTGTGTACTCCCATGCCAGTTGGTCTCTTTTTTCAATTACATTTTGCTTATATGGCGAGTCTGGGTGACTAACAATAAAATGATTATAAGTAGTGATGTTATCGACGGGAATGATGGTATGATAAATTACTGAGTCAACCATTCTTTTCTGTTGTTCAATGGTCTCAGCAGTAATACCAGCTCTTGACAGTTTATTTTTAGATTTTTCATCAAGATCCACAATGGACTTTTCAGCGCGTACAATATAGTTCCAGGCAGAATCTTGTTGATAAGCTGGGAAATCATTATTGATATAAAGTATGGACATCACAAAACAAGCTCCGGGGTGGTACAGATCTTTATCGATGTCTTTTTGAGCTTGTTCGAAAGCTTTTGTATATTTCCCTTTTTCAATTAGTTTTAAAATACTTTTATAATTGCCAGCATGCAGTGTTTGCAGACACAACAATAGCATTATGGTACATATCCACCTCATGAAGTTCTGGTTGACTTGGTTATTCTGTGATTATTATATACAAAAATATAAAAGTAGCTGATTTAACAAAATAAAGCGACAATTATACTTTTTATAAGTTCAGGATTAATTGATTTGATTAGTAACGATAAGTAGGTAGGGAAATTTTATATTTAGGTTCATTTCTGATCACCTATAAAAAAATTAGCTCCATGCAAGATGATGGAGCTAATTATCAACCTTAAAATAAACTCAAAAAAAACAAACTTTTGAAAGCAAAAACTCAGTTTAAATTTCATTAGAACTAATGAGTAACCTAAACGATGTAAAGTTAGAACCTAAAGTCAATTAGGACAATATTTTCACATAAATAATTTACCATTATGTAATTTATAAAGCAAGAAATATCTTTATCACATATTTAATATCAAATATAATACAGTTTAGGTCATTTTTATGACTTATATCATTGTAATGAATAGGGAAAAAACAACAGATTCTTATAAGTAATATTTTTACCTGCTGGTAATCAATACCATACCAAAAGCTATAAGCAGTATCCAGTAGGAATAACCTGCCAGTGCGGGTATATTCAGAATGTTGGTAAATAATAAAACACTAATACCTGCTATCACTACAGCGGTACCCTTTATTAATGATCTTGTCCTTCTACTCATAATAATATAGTTGAATGAAGTGCTAATTTAAAATTATCTGATTAATCCTCATATTAAATAATGCATAAAATCGTACATTCGCAATCGAATTTCCAAAAGCCTTATCTATGGCTAAAATTGACAAAGATATTGCAACAGCCAGATTGCTTCTTATGCAAGGAGAACTGGTGGCTATACCCACCGAAACGGTTTATGGTCTGGCAGGGAATGCACTTGATGGAAAGGCTGTAGCCAAGATTTTTCATGTCAAAAACAGACCTGACTTTAATCCATTGATCATCCATACCAATTCTGTGGATAAGATTAGGGAATACGTAAAATTTGTTCCCGACGAAATACTCCCATTGGCAAAATCATTTTGGCCAGGGCCTTTAACAATGCTTTTGCAAAAAAATGAAAAAGTGCCCGATATTGTCACTGCCGGATCAGATCTGGTAGCTGTAAGGATCCCCTATCATCCTCTAACGCTTCAATTATTACATTCAATTGATTTTCCATTGGCCGCTCCAAGTGCCAACCCATTTGGGTACATCAGCCCTACCACTGCCCTACACGTGGAAAAGCAATTAGGTGATAAAATCGAATATATCCTTGACGGGGGAGCCTGTGAAGTTGGCATTGAATCTACCATCATTGGTTTTGATCAAACACGGCCAACCATCTACCGGTTGGGGGGAATTAGTGTAGAAGATATTGAAAATATTATTGGGAAGGTAGATGTAAAACCACATTCATCGTCTCAACCTAAATCTCCCGGCATGTTAAAGAGCCATTACGCGCCTCTGAAAAAACTCCTCATAGGTTCCATTCCTGATCTCATGCAACAAGTTCAGGGGGAATCATTCGGCATCATTTCTTTCAGAGATACTTATCCTGAAGTAGATCAACATTTACAAGTCACATTGTCTGAATCAGGGGATTTACATGAAGCGGCCACTAAGCTTTTTGCAGGTATGAGATATTTAGACAAATTACCGATTAACTATATATTTGCAGAGTTGTTACCTGAATATGGGTTGGGTCGCGCCATCAATGACAGGTTAAAACGCGCTGCAGCAGATAAAACTTAACAATTGAATAGCTTTAGGGATTTTTAATTATAACATCTTAAGAACATTTCTATGAAAACAATCGATGATTTTAATTTTTCGGGTAAAAGGGCTTTAATGAGGGTGGATTTCAATGTGCCCTTGAATGATAAATTTCAGGTAACTGATGATACCCGTATCAGGGCAGCTTTGCCAACAATTCAGAAAATCCTGAAAGATGGCGGTTCAGTAGTATTGATGTCGCATCTTGGCCGGCCAAAAGAAGGCCCCGAAGACAGGTTTTCATTGCGGCACATAGTTGATCACCTTTCACAAAAGATAGGGGTAAAAGTACAATTTGCAAATGACTGTGTTGGCCAGGAAGCGGTAGAAAAATCAAAGAACCTTAAATCAGGTGAAGTTTTACTATTAGAAAACGTACGTTTCTACAAACAAGAGACCAAAGGTGAAGAAGAGTTCTCCAAAAAACTCGCTTCTCTAGGCGATGTTTATGTAAATGATGCATTCGGAACAGCTCATCGTGCACATGCTTCCACAACCATTGCGGCTAATTACTTCGAGGATAAATTTGCAGGTTACTTGTTGCATGCAGAAGTGGCTAATGCAAAGGAAGTAATGGATAATGCCAAAAGCCCTTTCACTGCCATTATGGGTGGTGCGAAGATCTCTGACAAAATCCAGGTGATTGAAAATCTCCTTAATCGGGTGGATATATTAATCATTGGTGGCGGAATGGCCTATACTTTCTTTAAAGCTATGGGTGGACAGATTGGATCGTCATTGGTAGAAGAAGATAAACTTGACCTGGCAAAAGAACTCATCAAAAAAGCAAAAGAAAAAGGTGTTGATTTAAAATTGCCAATTGATTCAGTGATTGCTGATAAATTTGACAATAACGCCAATACCAAAATTGCAAACAATAACGCTATTCCTGATGGATGGATGGGATTGGATATAGGACCAGAAGCCACAGAGATATTCTCCAAAAGTATTGCAACTTCTAAGACCGTACTTTGGAATGGCCCCATGGGCGTATTTGAAAAACCAAATTTTGCCAAAGGTACCAAAGCCATCGCTGAAGCAGTAGTGAAAGCGACCAGCAATGGTGGTTTTTCTTTGATTGGTGGAGGTGACTCAGCCGCTGCTGTTAATTCCCTGGGATATGGCGACAAAGTTTCTTATGTCTCTACCGGAGGTGGTGCTTTATTGGAGTATATGGAAGGTAAAGTATTGCCAGGTGTTGCTGCTTTGGATAAATAACTAATTGAATTCCTTATAAATGAGGCCTGGTCACAGGCCTTTTTTATTTCCATCATTAAATTCTACCGTTTGTGTATTTAATTTTGTAAATACTGTTTTTTATACTAACTTTCACAATAAATCATATTCTAACTCAATAATATTATAACCATGAAAAAAATATTTTTTCTATTATGCTTGTTGATTTCTATAAATGGCTTTTCACAAAAGAAAGAAGAGATCAGGCTTAACCTTAAAAAAGGAGCATCTTACGTAATAGACCAAAAAACTGCACAAGAAATCGTTCAAAATATAATGGGCACTGAACAGGAAATCAGTCAGGACATTGAAGCAGTAGTTGAATTTACAGTAACAGATGCCAGAGCAGAAGATTATTCAGTAGACATCGTATACAAAAGAATGAAAATGGTTACCTCATCGGCATATTTTAATATGACTTACGATTCAGAACAACCAGCTGAGGAATCAGATGCATTTGCATCCCTTTTGAACAACCTGTTGAAAGAAAAAAGTCAGGCAAAAATTAATAAATACGGAGAGATCACAGAATACGATGGTTTTGAAGAGGCTTATGAAAAGAGCATTTCCCAAATGAATGTTCCTGAGGAAAACAAAGCGCAGTTAAGGTCACAATTAGCTCAAACCTTTAGTGATGAAAGTCAAAGAAGCAGTCTTGAGGCATTCACTGCATTCTTTCCCAAAGAACAAGTGGCAGTTAAAGGTTCTTGGAAAAAAGAACAAACCTTGTCAGCAGCAATGCCTATGACCATAAACACAGTTTGGACATATGAAGATAAAAATAAAACAGCCATGTCATTGATTGGGAAATCTGATATTAAAAGCCTTCCCGAACAAACTATGCTTAATGGAATGCCCGCTAAAGTTGATATAAACGGCACCCAAACCACCAACCTAAAAGTTGATCCTTCAACGGGTTGGGTGATCAGTGGTGAGACCAATTCAGATATTTCCGGAAACATTGCAATTGAAAGTCCACAGGTACCTGGAGGCAGCATGGAAATTCCTATTCACATTACTACCAAAACAACCTTCGTGGAAAAGAAATAACCACTGACAAGAGATTTAAAATAGCAATAGCCGGAATTTCCGGCTATTTTTTTTGTTCAACCATTCTCGAATTTGTTCCGTTAGTTTAATCGAAATCAATTGCGGTTTTGCCATGAAAATTACTATTACTATTTTCCCCTATCGTCTCTACTATCATTTTCCTTTCAAAATTGCACATACCTCCCGAGATTCCACTTCAGCAGTTTACATATTGCTGGAATACAATAAACACCATGCCTGGGGCGAGGCTACATTTCCGCCCTACGTATCGGAAAATATAGATTCTTTCAAAAATATCATTTCCCAGATTACATTACCTTCGGATATTGTTCATTTGGATATTGCCCAATATATTAAAAATCTGGATGATCAATTTCCAAATCATCCGGCTACTATGGCAGCTGTAGACATAGCATTGCACCAATTGCAAGCATACATTACCGGAATCAGCATTCAGCAAAAATATGGAATTATAAATGTCACAAAAGAAACTTCAGTGACTATTGGAATTTCTACGACTGAAGAGATGGTAAAAAAAATTACATCTGCAGCAAATGCAGCGTATTTTAAGCTAAAGGTAGATCAAACACAAATTGACCGGATAATCCAGTCTTATCAACACCTCACATCAAAACCATTTGTTGTAGATGCTAATCAAGGGTTTACTTCTCCGGATGAAGCTTTGTTCTGGTGCAGGGAGTTGAAGAAGTTAGGATGTGCCTACATGGAGCAACCTTTTGTTAAAGATGATTTGGAAGCCCACCAATGGCTGAAATACCATAGCCCGATTCCAATTATTGCCGATGAATCTTTTCAGCGAATGGAAGATTTGCCTGTCATTGTCAATTGTTTCCACGGGATTAATGTAAAACTGATGAAAAGCGGAGGAATTGCAGAAGGATATCAATCTCTTTTAAAAGCCAAAGATCTGGGTTTGTTAACCTTGATAGGGTGTATGTCAGAATCAAGTGTAGCAGTAAGTGCTGCATGGCATCTTGCCCCACTGGCAGACTGGGTAGATCTGGATGGGCCATTGCTAATAAAAAATGATTTATTTAATCCTCAGTTGAATTATACTGATAACCAAATCATAGAACTATTGCAGAATCAAAAAGCTTAAACTTGATGTGAATGGTAGAGTATCGCCACACAAAATCATTTGTAACCTAAAATCTTCAGCATAGTTTCACTATCCTGTTCCGGAGCAAATAACCTTGATTTAACTTTATTCGAACCATTCATCGGACTTTCAATGATCACCTGCTTAGGTGCCGGGATAAGACAATGCTGAATGCCCCCATATCCTCCTAATGAATCCTGATAAGCCCCCGTATGGAAAAATCCAAGGTATAACTTCTCCCCATTTTCAATTTTAGGTAAAAACACCTCAGATATATGTGCCTCTGAGTTATAATAATCCATACTGTCGCAGGTTAGCCCTCCCAAATTCACTCGGTGAAAGTTTTCATTCCATTTGTTGATAGCCAGCATGATGTATTTTTGATTCAGCCCCCAAGCATCAGGTAAATGAGTAATGAAAGACCCATCAATCATGTACCACAACTCTTTATCATTTTGCAGTTTTTGCCCCATTACAGAATAAATGGTAGCACCACTTTCCCCTACAGTATAAGAACCAAATTCCGTGAATATATGAGGTGTGGGTACGTTGTTCTTTTCGCAGATCCATTGAACATTCTCCACGATCTGCTCTACAATATATTGATAATCATATTCAAAATGAAGGGAGGTCTTGATGGGAAACCCTCCTCCAATATCGATTGAATCCAATTCGGGACAAATCTTCTTCAATTCACAATATTTGTACATAAACCGGCTGAGTTCGCTCCAGTAGTAGGCCGAATCCTTTATCCCTGTGTTGATAAAAAAGTGCAGCATTTTCAACTTCACATGAGGATTCTCCCTGATAGAATTTCTGTACAGTTCAACAATATCATTATACCTGATCCCTAAACGGGAGGTATAAAACTCAAAATTGGGCTCCTCATCAGCAGCCAGCCTGATTCCCACCTGAAAGTCCTGATTCAGATTATCGGTATATATTTTTAGTTCATCAAGATTATCAAGAATAGGCACACAATTCACAAAACCGTCTTTGATGGTCTCAACGATTTTAGAAGTATAAAGCGGCCTTTTATATCCATTACAAATGATATAAGTATCCTTGTTGATCTTACCGGTTTCAAATAATCTGTTCACGATAAACAGATCATACCCTGAAGACGTCTCAATATGAATATCATTTTTGAGGGCTTCTTCCATCACAAACTGAAAATGTGATGATTTTGTACAGTATGAATAAATATATTTACCCTTATAATTAAACTTATTATAGGCGTTTTTAAAGTATTTCTTAGCGTTTTGAATATTTTCGCTTATTTTCGGCAGGTAGGTAAGTTTGATTGGTGTGCCGTATTCTTTGATTATTTCCATTAAAGGCACATCATTAAAAAGAAGCTCATTATTTTCTACCCGAAACTCCTTGGTAGGAAAATAAAAAGTTTGGTCTATCAGATCGATATAGCTTTTCATTCTAAGTCATAAAATGGTTTTAGCATTTAAATTAAAAATGCAATATTGAGGTAAATTTATAATCTTTGCAAAACTTTTTAGTACAACGAAATAACTCGTCTGATGATATTTGAAAATAAGTTAACACAGCTGATAGCTGAAGGTTTTAAGGAAATCTTTAATGCTGACATTAGCCCTGAGGAGATCAGCTTGCAACCCACACGGAAAGAATTCTCCGGCACACATACTTTTGTATTGTTCCCATTTTTAAAATTTACCAAAAGAAAACCTGAAGAAAGTGCTGAGGCTATTGGCCGGTATTTAGTAGAACAATCAGGAGTAGTAAAAGATTATAATGTCATTAAAGGATTTCTTAATCTGAGTTTAAGCGACGAAAGCTGGCTGCAAGCCCTATCAGACATTATGCAAGATCCTGATTTCGGATCATATCCCGCAAATGGAAAACACGTGATGGTGGAGTATTCTTCACCCAATACCAATAAACCCTTACACCTGGGCCATTTAAGAAATAACTTCCTTGGGTTTTCAGTTTCGGAAATCCTGAAAGCCAATGGGTATGATGTATCAATGGTAAACCTGGTTAATGATCGTGGCATTCATATTTGTAAATCCATGCTGGCTTATCAAGAATTTGGGAACAATGAAACACCTGAATCTTCCGGTATTAAAGGTGATCACCTGGTAGGGAAATATTATGTGAAATTTGATTCGGTATATAAAAAAGAAATAGCAGAACTTACAGCCTCAGGAACTTCAGAAGAAGAGGCAAAAACCAAAGCACCATTTCTATTGAAAGCGCAGGAAATGCTAAGAAAATGGGAAGAAGGTGATGACACCGTGGTTACCTTATGGAAACAAATGAATGGATGGGTATATCAGGGATTTGAGGAGACTTACAGAATTCTGGGTGTATATTTTGATAAATACTATTATGAATCCAACACCTATTTGTTGGGGAAAAATATTGTAGAAGAGGGGCTGAAAAAGCAGGTATTCTATAAAAAACCTGATGGTTCGGTTTGGGTTGATCTCTCCGCTGAAGGTCTTGATGAAAAATTGCTATTAAGGGGCGATGGAACATCGGTATACATGACCCAGGACCTGGGAACTGCTGAGCTGAAATACCAGGAATATCAATATGAAAAATCAGTATATGTAGTAGGGAATGAGCAGGATTATCATTTTGATGTATTGATCAAAATATTAAAAAAACTCGGCAAACCATATGCTGATGGCATTTTTCATTTGTCATATGGTATGGTGGATTTACCTTCCGGCCGAATGAAATCGCGGGAAGGCACTGTGGTAGATGCCGATGATCTGGTACAGGAAATGTTGGAAACTGCCGAAAAACACACTAAGGAATTAGGTAAGATCGAAGGGTTTACAGATGACCAGGCCGCTGAATTGTATCATATGTTAGGTTTGGGGGCACTAAAATATTTCCTCCTTAAAGTAGACCCCAAAAAAAGGATGCTGTTCAACCCGGAAGAATCAATACAATTCCAGGGCTTTACCGGGCCGTTTATTCAATATACACATGCCCGCATTTCTGCTATTCTCAGAAAAGCCGGTGAAATGAATCTTGATTTCCACAATAAAGAGGTTTTGGGAAAATTATCAGGACTGCTGGAGGTTGAAAAGGACCTGATCTATATTATTGGGGAATTCAGGGATAAAGTGGCTGAGGCAGGCAGAATGTTTGATCCTTCTATCATTGCACAACACATCTTCGAATTGGCAAAAGAATACAATCGGTTCTATGCCGAAGCATCCATTTTCAATTGCAATGATGATGATGTTATGCTGTTCAGGGTAACCTTGTCTGACCAGGTGGCCAAAGTGATCAGAAAAGGATTAAAACTACTGGGAATTCAGGCACCGGATCGTATGTAACAGATGGATTAATCCACCCATAACCATAAACCTTTCAGATATTCACCTTCAGGGTGAAAAATACTTACCGGATGGTCTTCGGGCTGTTCCAGGTGTTTGAGTATTCTCACTGACCTACCGGCATCGGCTGCTGCACCAAATACTATTTTCTGAAAGAGGTCCCTGGAAATATGTTGTGAACAGGAAAAAGTAAAGATCATTCCGGGCGAAGCAACTTTCCTGATGGCGGTCATGTTCAAATCTTTCCTGACTTGTCCGATTTAGTGCGGTCTGAGGAGTTTGGTTATTATTTCCTGTAGATGTGGGGGGACAGCTGCTCTCATTTTTATTTCTTTTTTGGTTATTTTGTTTAAGATCCTGGCATCGGTTATCTTTTTACAATGTGTTAAAAACGCCCTGATTGATAAAGAAGCCGCTATTTCTATGTGTTTGGATACGGCCAAAGCCATAAAACAGATAAGTATGTGTAATTGTATTGGTTCTTCCTTAAAATGAAAAATAGGCCGGGTTTCCAGGTCGTGTTTCGACACCCTGAATGCTTGTTCTATCTTGTATAAATCATGATATCGATTGATTATGGTTGCGTTGTCAGCTACAGATTCTTCAATATCTGTGTAATATCCTTTTATCCCCAACAGCTTGGTGGTTTTTTCTATAAGTTTTTCATTCAATGCCATTTTGCTATCCCCGGATTTTAGGTATTTTACCCTCCTGACTTTTGAGGGCTGGCCCATCAACGACTTGGCCCTTTCTATTTGCTTTTGCATCTCATATTTGTCCTTGTTATACCGCTTCTTTGAAAAGCTGCAGATCAAATACCCATTATCCGTTTTGAGTCGTAGCGTGCTACCGTCTGTCCTGGGTAGGTTTACATTTATCGAAGCCAGCAGGTCAGCTGCTACATTGCCCAGTCTTGCCCCGACTATGTAGTTGATTTTTTCAGTTCTCAATGCTGCTACATTTTCTGAACTTATCATCGCTGCATCTGCCACTACGGTAAAATGCTCTACCTGATGTTTTTTGATGAAAGACTTAATGACTGGGATCAGGGTGTGCCCCTCAAATGTGCTGCCCGAAAAGACCTCATAGCCAACAGGAAAACCTTCGGGGGTAACCATCAGTGCCACTACAATTTGCGGTTGTTGTAATTTATTGTCTTTGGAAAACCCATTCTTGCGGAGTTCATCTTCGGTAAATGTCTCAAAGTACAATGTCGTAACATCATAAAACAATAAAGAAAAATCAAAACCATATTGTTTTCTTGCAAAACCAAGCGTTTGCTTCTCTATATTTTCTTTTAAATTTAACCACTTGCGTACTGACTCATAAAACTGTTGGCGGCGGTGCCTGATGCCAAAATAAGTTTCCATCAACTCAATGGAGCGGAGCTTGGAGGCAGGCTCAAAGATCCGAATCACAACAAGATCGTTCAACAGTGTGTCCACCTCCAAGGCATAACCGATCCGGTATTGTACGGCCCCTCAAAACATCGTACACATAGGTGTAGTAAATGCCTATATATTCGCATTGACTGATCAATACGGCTTCTTCATTGGGCTTCGTTTCTTCAAACAGGTAAGACTGTTTAGTGTAGTCGGAAATGAATACCCTTGCCATTTCTATCAGGGCAATGATTTCTTCATCGGTGGTTCCCGAACCGATATGTTTGATGATGACCCGCTTACTGTTTCGATAACGATACACCTGTACCGAGCGGGACTTCCCCTTGGTTTTGACTGTTCTTATATGCAGCATTTGAAGCAGTTAGTGCGGTCAAATTACATAAAAAACCTCTTAAATCCCCTTAAAACCAATACTTTTTTCAATGTTTAAAAAAACCGGACAAGTCAGGA
>JAEWLI010000176.1 GCA_023393375.1 Bacteroidota bacterium | reverse complement strand
CCCAAACGCACACCCCAACCCACACCCTCTTCCGGTCTTTGGCCGCTCCGCAATGCTATTAAGTTAAGAGAATAGCTCTCCAGCTTTCCATTTCATTTTGTCACAATTTTTGCAAAAGGGCAAAAATTCCGCCAAAATGTTCCTTTATATTGTCTTTATACCACGGGTTGAAACCCGTGGCTATAAACATTTGACCCCGCTGGGGTCAGCTTTTTAGGCAGTAATTGCTTAACTTAATAGCATTGGGCCGCTCCGCATAACAAGCTCTGGAATCTAAATGTATACTTTGCAATTATTCTTGATTAGGGTTAAACAAACGGTCAACGTTATTTAGGCATCAACAACCTTAAACCTTGAACTTCGAACATTGAACATTGAACTTTGGTTGAAAACTCTTATAATAACTTTGACTAATATATTAACCGATTTAAACTGTCTCATGGTAATTTTTAAAAAAACATCTCTTATTTAATTATTTGTCCAATTTCTTAAATAAAGAACCTTGTTATTTAAGAAATAAATCTGTTTTTTGCAGCTATGTTGGCAAATTTATATATCAATAAACTTACTTCTTTGATTTTCAATTAATCATGTATAGATCTTATGGGATTACCTGCGGGGAACTATCCTTAGATCCCTACAAGATGACAATAATGAGCGGGCTGCATGCAATTGCTGTTCTTTTTCCTGAAATTGAAATATTGAGCAAGGGAAGCTAATCGTGATTTGGTAATACACCATCTCTGCTACCTGGTTACCGCAAATGTTACTAAATTGTCTCCCAAGCCTTCGGGAGAGGGATCTAAGGTAGGGGTAAATATGATTTTTAGTTCTTAATCGGGATAAGAGGATTACCTGCGGTGATCCTAAAGGGGGTTATCCAATAGAAAAAGCCTTCTTCACTTCGTTCAACGATCTGTTTGTTTATTTTCTGCCCTCAAGCATGCTTGGGTCGACAATTAAACAAACAGCCCGCGCTATGCGTAAGGCTTTTTATTTTGTCGGGGTGAGAGGATTCGAACCTCCGGCCTCGTCGTCCCGAACGACGCGCGCTAACCGGGCTGCGCTACACCCCGAGGGTTGGGCGTGAGTTTGAGTTTGGGTGTGGGTGTATGTCAAGGTATTCATTGAGGAATTCCTGTTTTGGCCAGATTGCTGTTCTGATACCGGTTATCAAAAGTCACTTCCTTTTCAAACCAATCCGGTGGGATGAAATTCCTGACCTGAGTTTCATTCTCAAATTCCACTTCAGCCACTACTAAACCATTTAAATGGCCTTCAAAGACATCCAGCTCTATTAAATGAGGTGGATAGTCAATCAAATACCTGGTCTTTTCAATTCTTTTGTCGACAGTCAATGTCCATAATTCGTCAAATTGCTCTTTTTGCAATTCCACTTCCACTTCCTGCCTTGAAATCAAGCCTATACCTTTCACCGTCAAATAATACGAATTGCCCTTCTGCCTGATTCGTACCACCCGCTCACCCGCATCCACAATATACCCCTGTCTGATTTTCACATGCCGGATGTCATCCAGTGAAAATAATGGCTCTTTAATGAGGTACTTAACTTCTATTTCCTGTGGCATTTTTATTCCAATAAAAAAAATAGCCGAAATATCGGCTACCTATTTTTTGTCTTCAACCTTAGGCTCTGGCTTGTTCTTTTGTTCTTTTCTAAGCCTGGTTACACCATAAGAACCCATAAAAATCTTGCCTTTTTTTGTTTTTTTATCTCCTTTTCCCATAACAAATTTTTTTACAAATATAGGTAAATTTATATGCTGTTATAATAATAATCTGGTGGATTTATTAAATGAATCTTGTTTTCTGATTATCAACCAATATTATTTTTCAATGGACTATTAGACTGTCAATTTCCTTTATCTTATGTTCCCATTGTTCAACAGATTCCTCAAAAGCTTTGACACCAGTATACAAGTAAAAAATGTTTCTGCCTGATAATATTGCCTTATCATATACCTTGTCGTTCCAAATATCGGGATGTCTCATACAATGATTTATAACATTCAATAACCAATCTGCTGTTTCAGCATCTTTTGTTCTGATTTCTTGAATATAAAAACGGGGATAATAATTGCCTTGTTTGGGAGTAATACTTCTGGCAAAAATCTTCCTGGAAAATTGTCCGCAGGGAATCTCAAACCTTTCCTTTTCATTAAAATCCAAACCATCCAAATAATATGTGCTAAAGCTCATAATCTCATCATCAGTATTATATATTTGGGTTTGAAAACCATTACTCTCAAGGGAGTCCTGTATCGTGGTCATCAGATCAGGCACTGTTTTCCCCATCTTTGTATCCTTGGAAGTGGTATCTTTTTCAGTATGGATACAACTATATGATGTAACCAATATACAAAGGATTAAAGACAAGCTGTATTTTTTGATCATTATACAATATATAAAACCGACTTTATAAATCATTCCTAGGTTCTACCAAAATTACCTCTTCTCTTTCCACCACTACTTGTCCGGGCAAGGCACCTTTGGGTTTTCGTACATATTTTTTGGGTGTATACAAAACCGGACATAGGGTGTCGGTTTTTCTTTTGGAATAGTATGCTGCCAGTTGAGCAGCTTTTTCAATTACCGGACGGGGTACGGGCTGTTTGGTTTTGTACCTGATCACCACATGAGAACCTGTCACATCTTTGGCGTGAAGCCAGATATCGTCTTTTTTTGTATTTCTTAATGTCAATTCATCGTTCGATTTGGCACTTTTGCCCACCAATATTTCATAGTCCAGGTAATAAAACTGCCGGAATGGATGGGCCACTTCGTTCACCGGCTTATTGTGCTGTAAATTATTCTCCTTGATGTAGTTACGCAGATCTTTGATATTGTCGATCGCCCGGATATGGGCTACATGTTTTTCCAGGTTGCGAAGCTCTTTTTGTTTCAGGTATATGCTTTCGCGAATATTTTTAATTTCTATTTTCTGGTTTTTCGCCTTACGGTAATAATTCTCGGCATTCTTTTGAGGGCTCAGGTCCTTCTTCAGTTTTATTTTAATGGTATCGTCATTGTAAAAATCATACAAATCAGCCTCTTCAGCTTTTGGGGGTATATTATAAATATTGGCCATAATAATATTGGCAATATCTTCATGCCTTGATTTGTTTTCTACCTCGTCCAGTTTGTCCTTGCCTTTAATCAGGTAGTTTCCTGTCCTGCTCAACTGCGTTTCCAACTTGTCCAGGATTTCCCGTTGTTCTCTGGCAAAATAATACTCCCGCGTATAGGCAATGTAAAACTTATTGATGGCTTCAAAAGGATCTTTGAATTCCTGAACGATATTTCCCATCTTTATTAATGAGAATACAGGCTTTCCCTCTGTATCCAGTATGTAATAAGTATCCGGATTTTCCAACCGGTTTTTCAAATCTTCCAATATCCTCCATTTCCCCTCATTGTCCTTTTCAAAATATTGGTTTTCCTCCAAATATTGCTGAATCAAAGCATTGAAGGTAGGAAACAGTTTCTTATAGTCAAATTCTTCCTTTGCAAAAGCATCATAACACTGTTCAATAGGCCGATTCAATGACTCTGGTATTATTGCTTTGTCTTTGACTATTTTATTCCTGAATAGTGATTTTACCTCCTGGCCTTGGCAAAGCAAGATATTGGAACGGGCACCATGTAATTTGAACAACAGTTGAAGGTCATTATCAAAACCAATGGAGAAGCTTCTTTCATTTTCAAATTGAAACACAGAAATTACTGTTGCTCCCACGAGTTCAGGAAACAGATCGACTGAATTTTTTCTGGTCCGGTTAAATTCTGTAGGAAAAGATAAACAACTGAATTCAGGGCTCAGAGAAGCCCGGATATAAAACTGTTGGGCATGTTGTGAGCATTCGAGAATCAGCTCATTCTTATTTTGAGAAAAACAACTGGTGAGTGTCCAACCCAATAGGTGCTCTTCTAACGAGTTTGAAATCTGCCGGATAAAGTAGTAGTTATTGTGCATTTGTTAAGCCAACCCTATTTGTTAATTTGTTTAAATAACCTCTGATCATTAATTGCATTATACATTAATCCAGATCACCAAGTTGAGGCCTTACCAGAATTTCCTCTACCACTGAACGCCCGGACAATGCATAGGCATGGTAAACCAGTTCAGCCACATCTTCTGCTTTCATAAACCGTTCTTCGGGCAAATCTGTTCCCTCCCAACTTGCAGTTAACGTAGCACCGGGCATAATAGAAGTAACTTTCACATCGAAAGTCTTCAATTCTTCCCTCAAAACCTTCGACATGCCCAGCATGGCAAATTTAGAAATACAGTATGATCCACCATTGGTATAGGGCACAATGGATGCTGTAGAACACATATTAAATATATGTCCATGACGTTTGTTTTTCATTTCTTCTACAAATCCTCTGGTCAAATGATAAGCACTGTACAAATTTGTATTGATCATCATTTCCAGTCTCCCCTCCTCCTCATTGTGTACCTGCCCGGGAATAAATAACCCGGCATTATTAACCAATACATCCACCTGGCGATGGGTGGATTTCACAAAACCCACAAATTTTTTTACGTCTTCAGTTTTCGAAAGGTCAGCCTGGAAAGTATAAATCTGCCTTTCTCCTGTAATTGTACTGATCTCATCCTTCGCTTTTTTTAGGTCATCTGTATTTCTGGCACACGTAGCCACGTCAAATCCTGCTGCTGCAAAACGCTTTAATATGGCCAATCCAATACCTTTGGTTCCACCGGAAACAACTATTAGTCTATTCATTAACTAAAAAATTATTACTAAAAAATCAAATCCAACGCCAAAACGCTATTGAATAAATTCACTAATAATTGCAATTATTAATTAAATTTACCGCAAGTATGGCGTATCCCATATTTAAAGTAAACTTACTAATTTTTTTATGGAGAGTATCGGAAAATACTTTATGTTTTTGGGAACATTATTTGTAAACCGGCAATCTGCAAAAACATATTTCAAACTGATCATAGATGAAGCCATTATTATTGGTGTCAATTCCCTGGTGATCGTAGTAATTGTGTCTACTTTTATTGGGGCCGTTTCCGCTGTGCAAACTGCTTTTAATCTGGTAAGTCCTTTGATTTCCAAATCGGTTATCAGCCTGATAGTCCGGGATATGACTATTCTGGAACTGGCACCTACCATCACTGCCATCGTTTTTGCGGGTAAAGTGGGTTCTAATATTGCTGGTGAACTGGGCACCATGAGGATCACAGAACAAATAGACGCTTTAGAAGTAATGGGTATCAATTCTGCTTCTTACCTTGTATTGCCAAAGGTAGTTGCGGCCGTATTGGTTTATCCGATGCTGGTGATTATAGCCGGTTTTCTTTCCATTTATGGCGGATATTTAGCGAGTGTTTTTACAGGTATCGTTACCGAAAATGAATATATCTATGGTATCAGAAGCGATTTTAATGAATTTACAGTTGCATTTGCATTGATCAAATCAGTAGTATTTGCTTTTTTGGTGGCCACTATTTCATCTTACAAAGGTTATTATACCAAAGGAGGGGCTTTAGAAGTGGGTAAGGCAAGTACAAGTGCAGTGACCAATAGCTGTATCGCCATTCTGACAGCCGATTATTTATTAGCCCAACTATTGCTCAGTAATTAGAAAACAGCATGATTTCATTTTCCAACATATCCAAATCCTTTGAAGGCAAACAAATATTGTACGATATCAGTGGTCAATTTGAACCTGGTAAAACCAACCTGATCATCGGGGCCAGTGGAACAGGTAAAAGTGTTTTGTTGAAATGTTTGGTAGGTTTGGTGCAGCCTGACGAAGGATTGATACATTACAATGACCGCGAATTTACAAAAGCAGACCGCAAAGAAAAGATTGAAATCAGAAGGGAAATAGGCATGCTGTTTCAGGGAAGTGCATTATTTGATTCTAAAACAGTGGAACAAAATGTGATGTTCCCCCTGAATATGCTTACGCAAATGCCCAAAAGTGAAAAACTGGACCGGGTAAATATGGTTCTTGAAAGAGTGGGTTTGCCCAATACCAATAAATTGATGCCTTCGGAACTAAGTGGTGGCATGAAAAAAAGAGTGGGAATTGCAAGGGCTATTGTGAACAACTCAAGGTACCTCTATTGTGATGAACCCAATTCCGGACTGGATCCACAAACCGCTATTTTGATAGACATGTTGATCCAGGAAATTACCCGAGAATATAATACTACTACTATCGTGGTGACCCATGATATGAATTCCGTGGTAGAAATTGGGGAAAACATCATGTTTATTTATAAAGGCAGGAAAATGTGGGAAGGGAATAAAGATAATATCAATGAAAGTAAGGTGGAGGAATTGAACGATTTTATTTATGCCAATAACCTGATGCGGGCATTGCATAAAACATGAGAGAAGAGATTTAAAATAGGTTCTATCCCATATTAATAAAAATTTACTAAAATCAAAACATAAATGTCTCGCTGGGCGGGGCTCCCGCTGTAGCGGGACAAAAAGGCAAAGAAAAACGACGTTTCCACCCACTGGCAATCGCTCACCTCACCGTTTTTCCGGGCAAACGCGCATGGTGTCCGCCAATTCTTCTTAAATTGGTTATATATCCAAAACTGTGGCGGACTTTTCTTTTATATTTTTACTTTATTTTAAGCATGCTTTATAAGCATTCCTTTAAAATCATGGAAATGACTTAAAAATAAGCTATCAACTGCACCCTTCCGTGGTGGATGGTTTTGGTAGCTTCTGGTTTCCGCCCTTCATAATTGAGTGACAATTGCAATCCCTGAACCAATTCCTGTTGCATACGACACCTCCATAAAATATTGTTTCCCGGACGCAAAGCATCGAGCATTTCGTATTCCAACAAAGAGTTTTCCGGTTGTTGGTAATCAATTTGGGTAAACTGAAAATTTACACCAAACATTTTCTTTGAAGCATTAGCAAGTAAGCCAACATCGAAAGTCTTGAATTCAGCTTTACCCTTTTGTATATGTTCCTGTTCTTCGCTGGCCTTTCCCATCCAACTTAACTTTCCAGTTATCCTGATCTGTTTACCTACCATCCATTCCACCTCGGGAGCAATCTCCTGATGGCTGATTTCAAAATTTCTATTGGCAAGAAAATCTGAACTGCTGACTGACAGACCATCCTCTACATGCAAAAACAAAAGAAAGCCTGTTCCAATATTGACCCGGCCGGTCAATCTGGTAACATCCCTGTCATTTTCTTCAAAACCGCTGGTCAATACCTGTCTTCTTCGTGAAGTCCGAAAATCATATTCAAAGCCATACACCGGGTGTGTCCGGTTATAGAAAATCTGGTACCGGTGTGAATTTCTAAAAGAAAGTGCAGTATCATCATTCCCTAAAAATGGGGATAACCGCTGCCACAAATCAGTATCAAGAATCTTTTTGTGATACGACAACACCGAATAAGCCGAGATACCTGAGAGCAATTTATATATTCCTGAACTGTTTCGCCAGCTTGCCGGGGGCTCATATTTTAACCGGAAATTAAAATCATTTACAAAAGCCACCACATAATCTTCTGTGGGTACAAATATTTTAGCATAATTTCTTTCATCTTCAAACCTGGCTTCATAAAACTCCGTCAAATCCTGAATGCCATCCTCATTATCATCAATCCAGGTAAAATGTCCCTGTCCTGTCGGTACCTGAACAAATATATATTCCCTCTTCAACTCCCTGCCATTGGTAATGCTATAGTCGGTTTCCGGCATCAGCACGTTGTTGAAAAACTTTCCGCTATAACTTAAGGTGCCGGCAATGTATTCCTCATCTTTTATACCAACCATATTAGCCAAAGCTTTGATCTTTTTATAAGCAACCGTGCTGTTAACCACATGGGATTTATCTAAAGGAGTTTGCAACGTCAAACTGATGGTATTGCTCCGCTGTTGCTCCTTGATATCACCTGCCAATGGCATAAAATCCGTTCGTATGCCATAGTTTAAACCGACAGATGTTTTCAACGTATCCTGTGTTTTCAGGTACATCATATGCTCATGGAAGTTGCCTGATGAGGAAATGACTGAATCAGTAGAGGTATAAACAGCATTTTTTTCCGAAAAATAGGTATAGCCTGGAACAAACAAGTTACCCTGATAATTCACATCTGCACGAAACCTGTTCCATTTAGAACTTCTGACATCGAGCTGGTTGAAAGCATAGAAATAATCGCTTTCAACATAGATTTTCCCAAAGTGATGGGCTACACCTAATGATTGTTGTGTACCATCCAAATATTGGCCAAAGTTTCTTTTCACACCCCGATACTTAAATTGATTACCATCTTCATTCATCAAGGAAGCATCGAAGGAAAAAACCATATCTTCAGCTGGCGGTATGGTCATGTTTTCTGTATTCCAATACCGGTCATATTCTATGGTCTGGTACCGGTCGATGGGGATAAAATATTTTCCGGATGATTCTGCCTGAAACCTGGAATGAAATTGATAGGTTCCCCATTGGCGTTCGCTGCTTTTTAGGCCTATCCGATAGGCAATCCCCTTATTATCCTCAGCATCCAGTTCGGAATACAGGTTTTTATCCTGATTGGAAAATGCCACTTCAGCAAATACCTCCTCATGAGGGGTTACCTTATAAGCCCCACCAAAACTGGCCATACTTTTTTGGGTAGGTGCAGCCAACATGGTGACTGGTTCATAATTGCCCTGAGGGGCGTTATCTACCGGTTCCTGCCAAATATAAACCCATCCTTTTCCGGTTAGTTGGCCTTTTATATAATTCCCATTTCCCTGGCCCACATCCATAAACCTGACCCTGTGTGTTGCACTGTCGGGATGAGTGGAAAATTGAAAAACCTCCCTCCCATTGTTCATGGTCTTTTTATACAGCAGCTCATTTTCATTATACCCAATGCTATCTGCCGTGGAAGCATATAACATTTGTAGATCATCGCCGGCATTAGAAAGTGCTGTTTTTTCATTTTCAGAAAGATCCAGTGACAACGGTCGATTTTTATTGTCCTTTTTCTGGTAATAATTCACAAAAAAGCGATGTCTTGTCGATTCCTGCTGATGGTTAAACGCCATGATTGAGCGGCTGTAATTTTTATCTGCATATTCAAAATCAATTTTTACCCTGGAATACCGGGATATCAATACCCGTGCGGTAAATGTGATCTCCGACTGGTTATAATCGATGATATAATCCTTATCATAACCTCGTTCCAATAATCTTCCATCCAGAAACACCTTTTCAGTATTTGCTACGATGAATACATAAGATTCACCTGAGGGTGGTTTGATCTTATAAGGCCCTGAAAGGCCTTCCGAAACTACTATTGGGGCTGAAGCAAACTTTCCTTTGGCTACTGACATGGCCATGGATACAGACCCGTTGAAGTTTTCACTATACTGCTGCTGATGTTCAAAAAGTCCACCTTGCACCCGTTTGTTGTACCTGAGGAAACCATCATCAGGACCTTTTAAAGAAATATCACCGGCTGTAAGTGACAGGTTATCGTTGTATATCTGGATAAATATGCGATCGATATCCTGAATATATTGGGTATTCCCTTCCGGTTGGTAGGGAATATTCTGGTCAGAAATCTGTGCACGGATGTTCAAGTGATCGGATAATTTACCCTGTAATTCAAGATCCATGGTTGAATTCACCACCACATCCTGTTGATTGCCCATAGAAACACCGCGGACGATACTTCCGGATTTTTCTATCTGATCGGTCTTAAACAGTCCATGCTCACTAGTTTCCCGGACAATGGGAGGATCTTTAAATACAGCATTGGAGTCATATTCCGTTAAAGACCTTTTATAAACAGCCGAATGAAAACTAATCGGTATAGGCTGATAACAAACCTGCACTGAATCAGTAGCCGTAGGACTAAAATGGATCAAACCTGTATTGGGGTCATATTCAAAACTCACAGCATTATCGGAAAAAATATGGATAGAAGAGGGAAGTACAGTCAGTGAATCGAGTACAGATGGGGAGGAGGTGGAGATTTTACGGCACTTTTGATGATAACCTTGGGACAAAGCAATGCCAGTTGGCAAAATAATCCCTGCCAGTAATAATACTACCTGTACACCTATTTTCCGAAAACTTCTGACCACCAGTTATGCCGTTAGACCGGTTGAGCAACATCACTCTAAAAGTAGTAAAACATGACGGTAACTAATTGGAACAAAAGCACTTATAAATAAGGCATGCAAGTTTTTTATAGAAATAAAAGGTATTTTGAAGGGGTAGAAATAATTCAAAGGATAATGAATTTCTGGATGAAAATATTAAATTGAGAATTAATTCCTAAACACTTACTTTCCTTGCTGTTCAATGCTCAAAAAATTATTTTTATAGAAAAATGACCAATCGTTATCAGAATTCGTGAATCATTAAAGGAATTTTGATTTTTGATCTCTGAATCAAGAAGTAGATAGACATTATAACGATATGAAAATAGGCATTGCTCAAATACGAACAGTTAAAGGAGACATAACTTCCAATCTGGAAAAGCATGAAGGACTTATTCAAGCGGCATTGTCTTTAAAGGCCAATGCAATATTTTTCCCTGAACTTTCCTTAACAGGTTACGAACCGGAACTTGCAAATGAATTAGCAACCAACCCGGATGATCAACGAATGGATCGTTTTCAAATATTAAGTGATTCGCATCATATCACCATTGGGCTGGGGTTACCCACCAAAACTGACACCGGAGTCAGGATAAGTATGATCATTTTCCAGCCGGATCGTCCCCGATTGATTTATTCCAAACAACAGCTTCATGCCGATGAGCTTCCCTATTTTGAAAAGGGAGACACACAAATTACAGTAACCGTGGAAAATGAAAGGATAACACCAGCTATTTGTTATGAAAGTTTACAACCAAATCATACAGAAACAGCTTTTAAATTGGGAACCGACAATTATTTGGCAAGTGTTGCCAAATCCTTACGGGGAGCACATCAGGGATTTATTCATTATCCTTTGGTTGCCAGGAAATATGATATACCGGTATTGATGTCTAACTGCGTGGGGTATTGTGACAATTTTGAAAGTGTGGGATTAAGTTCGGTCTGGACTAAACAAGGTCAATTAGTAGGACAGATGGATGATAAAAGCGAAGGTGTTTTGGTTTTTGATACTAAAACTGAAAAAATAGCTAAACTATTGATTTAAGGAAGGTTGAAAATTAAAACAATAAGCACCATTGGTTTTAGAAGATATTTTCAATAAACAATATAGACAATATTAGAATTAGAATGCAATAGAACTAAAATTTATAATGTTTATAGTGAAACGTTTAAATCAAACTTATTTGTAATTCCGATATTTTTGTGGTGGCTATTTTATAACTTAGTTTGTCACTGTCTCAAGGAATAATAATAATGCATAGGAGGGTTGTAATTAAGTTAAAAAAATTATCTTAAGGATTAATATGCATAATGTTCTAAAAATAATATGGTTCTACTTAATTATTCGTTGGAGCTGTACTTCTTGTCGATTTGGTCCAGTAGATGGATTAATCATGAAGAATGTTAGCAATAGACCTGATGATAAAGAATAGATCTTTGACCTCATACGAATTATTTGAATACAAGGGGGAATTGGTAATATGGATCTTTTTAGGTGATCCTGACGAAGGAATAAGGTTACTATTTAAAAAATTAGATTAGAATATAAAAACCTAAAATACAATTTCAAAAAATTAAGAAAGGCATTCCAAGCTAAACAAAAATGTGAATCAATTCAAATGGATAAATTCCAAAATAAATACCGCATCGCCTCAGCCCGTGCCCAATGGTGGGATTACGGCTGGAATGGGGCATATTTCATCACCATTTGCACCGCCCATCGGGAATATTTTTTTGGTGAAATTGAAAATGAAAAAATGATTTTGTCAAAAACAGGAATTGTTGCAGATATCCTGTGGCACGAAATACCATACCATGTGCCATATTGTGGAATAAAGCGATTTTGTGGTCATGCCCAACCATATTCATGGGATTTTGATATTGAACAAATGAGGATACCACTAGTCATGGTGCTCGCAGGGGCATGCTGAAACCTATTGGCTATTCCACTGTTGATATTATATCATGTCTTCAGTTTCGAAGCGGCGAAATCCGAAAAGCCATATGAGTAGGAACCGATAATGAATCTAATATTTAAATTTTTTTTCTCCACAGCCATTCTGGCTCTATTTTTTTCCTGTTTAAATGCACAAGAGAGAAATGTAAAGGTTGATTTTGAATCAGGATCTTTTTACAACAATCCCAATATCCCGTTTGATAAACCCTTTGTGATAATGGGAGAAACCGGTAGCGACATCGAATTGGTGAAAGTAAATATTTTCTACGAAGGGAAGGACTTTGCGCTGCATTCCTTTGTATGGAACAGAATGGAAAACAACACTTCAGAGACTTTTAATATTGTTGTTCCGGCTATTCTAAGATCCAATACAAAATATGATTTTGAAATTATTACCTATAAACTGCTGACCAAAGCCCAAAAGGATGATTTACTTAAAAATGTAGAGGATCGTGTTCGGTTTTTTTTAACGAACAACATCTATTATGATGGCAGGGATGTTATTGTCAATAAGCCCAAAAATGTTTATAAAAAACTAAGTCGACTGATAAAAGAGTCGTTTAAACATCATGAGTCAAAGAATCTAATCCCCATACAGGCCCCTTCCTCCCTTGTACTGGAAGAGTTAAAAAAACAAAGTACCTTCAAGTTCAGCAGGTTATTCAAACGATCAACCAACATGGAAAGAGATGATGTTGCCAATAAAGTCATTTCCGAAAAGGTGGAGCATCTTGTGAGTTTAATCAGCTCTGAACTTGCTCCCTATATTAACAGTCAATTGGTACAACACGACAGGAAGGCGAATATAAAAAACATTGAAACAGATAAAGAACCCTTTACCCTGCCCGTAAATATTGGTATGTATGCATGGGACAAAACAGTAAGTATTGACAATTTATCTGAACACAATATTGATTTCACACCAGGGGCGGGTATAACTATACCATTTAGTAATAAAAGCAGACTGGCCTCAAGATCACGGCTGTTAGATTCTTTTGGTTTCTCGATTGGTGTATTGTTTAAACCCGTGGTTGATAACAACGGCACCGAATTCGTAACCCCAGGTGTGAGCCTGCCAGTCTATACCGCGCTTGGATTCCGGATTTCTAAGGTTGTACGCTTCAACGCAGGAGTAATCGTATTAGGTGAAAAAGGAAATCAGGACTTCGATAAATTATCAGTAATACCAACTGCAGGATTGGCTTTAGAACTTAACTTATGGATGGGTATAAAAAAATAGCAGGAATAGTCTTTACAGGTTGTATTGCTTTTACGATAATTTCCTGTAATGTCCAATCACCGGGTTATGTTGGTTTGTATGTTGACAATTCAACGACAGTTACTGACACTACTGATTTGGACGTAATGCCACTGAACCCGGAGGATACAGCCATGACTCATTCTGTATACACAACTGCCATAGACCCGGATTTAATGATACCTGTAGAAGCATATTCTGATAGTGCTTATCAGCAAGATGTTAAGGATTTGCTCATGGCCCTTACTGACTCTATCCATTTGCTCCAAACCCAGATGATTGAGCTTCAGAAACAAATCACCGAAAGTACTGACACAAGTGTTATCGGCGAACAGCAGCAGGAGTTTCAACCGTTGGATAGCCTGCAACCAGAGGTCGATATTGAAAAACAGTATCCATTCAATCGCGATACGATTGCATTGTTGCACAATCAGGTGACTGATATTAGAAAATCTTCAGAATTGAAATCAGACACTATTTATGATTTAAAACAAACTGTAGAACCGATCGGAAATGACAGTCTTCAAGCAGATCATGAAACCATCCAGATGCTGCAAGCCCAAAATGATACAATGGCGGCATTGCGCAAACAGCTAATTGAACTGCAAAACTCTGGCACCAATATGTCGGAAACGGATACTGTTTATGTGATGAATGAACCAGCAAAATCATCTATTGCAGAAGGCCAGCAAACCAACGATTTGAGCCAACAGCAATTGAGGGCTAAAGATGAACAAATTCATATGTTGCAAAATCGGTTGAACGCAATGCAAAATGTAGCCGACAGAACACCACAGCCAATACATAGTACCAGAGAACCTCTACAAATTCAGCCTTCAATCAGCCACCAAACCGACCGTTCGACCATTCAACTGATGCAAGCTCAAAACGATACAATTCAAAATTTACACAGACAACTGTATAATCTTCGACTCCAAAACCAAGCAAGGGATACTATTCTCATAGAACGGGAGGCTGGAGAAATGCTTGATTCCGAACAGGATACATCTGACCTTTACTATACATTACAAGACACTATGCAGTTGCTTCAAGCCCGTGTTCATAGCCTTGAAGAACAAGCTTTACCAGAAAAGGATACCGGACAGGATGAAGAAGAGATTAACATTGAGAAGATAGATACTACCCTGATAGTTGCTTTTTACAAGATAGGAAAAATAAACCCCTATGAGGAGGCGTCTGTTTTGAAACAAACAAAAGACCTGTGCAACAATAACAACGTGACTAAAATAACGCTATCGGGGTATACCGATAGTTCGGGAAATGAAATAATAAACAAAACAATTACTAATAAGCGGCTCAATTATCTATCAGAAAAAATTATTCCATGGATTTCAAGTGAGAAAATTTTCTTTCAGAATTTCGGGGATAGTTTTGCCTCGGATTCGGTGGTAAGCGATGAACGCAGAATTGAAATAAGGATACTTACAAAATAAATCTTTTTAATTTGCGGGGTATTGATTTAATTCTGTTCTTTCGTATAAAAGGCCATTTTACACCAAAATAACAATCCCAACAAAAGGATACACCAACAAATGACCACGATATCACCAAAATCAAATACCTTATCCACCATTATTCATCACAAACCGGTTATAACAAAACACGCCAACCGGTTTTAACGTAAATTTGCCCAACTATTTACACGACATAATGGTCCCAGACAACAATATATTATTTGCTTTCGGATTAACTGTTCTTGCAGGGTTAGCTACGGGAATTGGAAGTATAATGTCATTTTTATCTAAAAAGTTTAATGCCAAATTTTTAGCGGGGTCTTTAGGTTTTTCGGCAGGTGTAATGATTTACGTTTCATTTGTGGAAATATTTGTGAAAGCCAAAGATTCATTAGTTGCCGCATATGGAACTAAAATTGGGAACATTTATACCGTTATTCCCTTTTTTTCAGGCATCGCAGTAATTGCATTAATTGACAAACTTATTCCTTCTTTTGAAAATCCCCACGAAATAAAAAACATCGAAGAAAAAAATTTGAATCCGGCCAATAATAAAAAACTATTGAGAATGGGGATGTTTTCGGCCCTTGCCATAGCCATTCATAATTTCCCGGAAGGTTTGGCTACTTTTATGAGTGCATTAACAGATCCTACACTTGGGATAAGTATTGCTGTAGCGATTGCGATACACAATATTCCTGAGGGTATAGCCGTATCTGTACCAATCTATTATGCAACTAGAAATCGAAAAAAAGCTTTTTGGCTATCATTTTTGTCTGGACTCGCTGAACCTGTTGGGGCATTATTAGGATATTTTATTCTTCGTACTGTATTTAATGATTCTACCTTTGGTCTAATATTCGCCGGAGTAGCCGGTATTATGGTGTATATTTCCCTTGATGAATTATTACCAACTGCCGAGGAATATGGGGAACATCATATCGCTATAGGTGGCCTGATTGGTGGAATGGTGGTGATGGCTATTAGTCTGATTTTGTTTATCTAAAATAAATAAATAAGTTCACCTTCTCCCCCACTCTATCACCGATTATATTGGGAATAAATTATATTTAATTTAAGAATTAGGAATTAAATATGTTAATATTATTAAAATAAAAAGACTAATCCACACGCAAATTACCAACCATTTATACAATAGACATTTTAGTATAATTTTTCAATTCTTCTAACATTACAAAATTCCATTACTATGGAAATAATATCCAAAAGAATAAACCTAAAATATTAGATTCTTAAATATTATAGCAATATATAATAACGTCATAAATTGCATCATTTATTATAAATCATCTTACAATTTTCAGGTCATAAAACTAAAAATAAGTAATCGCAAATTAATAAAGTAGAAAATGGAAATTAATGTGAATTAAGGGAAAATAGTATCATTCAATTAATAATCAAAACTATCATACCTTTACTATTTATTTATATGTGAAATGTGTAACATATAAAATTAGTTGTGTAACATGATTTACTATAAAATAACCCAATTTTGTAAACTGTAAAATCCCAAATCGAATGTGAAGAAATTAAGTTGAATCAGTTATATATTTTCTAAAAGCTGATCGATTATGATGAAATAATTTAAAAACCAAAAAACAAAAATGAAACTAAAAACAATTTTTCAAATGGTAGCCATGTTGCTACTGCTTGTATTTGTAATGAGCTGTAAAGATGATGATAATGATGGTATTAATGTTTTAAATCCCTCCATATTGTCAACCAGCCCAGAAAACGATGAGACAAACATTGCCCGCAACCCGGTTGTAACCGTCACCTTTAGCGAAGCGATGGATCCATTAACAATCAACACTACCTCGTTCACCTTGAAGCAGGGAAATGCAAATATAGCAGGTGACGTGGAGTACTCCGATAAGACCGCAACGTTCAGTCCTTCTGGCACATTATCAGCCGTAGATGAATATACCGCAACAATTACAACTTCGGCAAAAAGCACAACAGGGAGAGCTCTCGTAAGTAATCACGAATGGAGCTTTACAACTGGTGGAAGCAATGAAAGCATTGAAGAAGTCGATCTTGGATCAGCTGCTAATTATGTAATTTTGGCCAAAACGGCAGTCAACAATAGTGGAACATCAGCTATTACAGGCGATATAGGACTCAGCCCAGCGGCTACTTCATACATCACAGGTTTAGCCTTAACTGATTTCACCGGATATGCCTCATCAGCTCAGGTTACAGGACAAATATTCGCTGCTGACATGGCCGATCCAACACCAATAAACCTTACCACTGCTGTTGAGAATATGATAACAGCCTATAATGATGCGGCAGGTAGATCGGTAATCGATTTTTTAGAATTGGGAACAGGCAATATTGGTGGTAAAACATTGGCACCAGGGATTTATAAATGGACAAATACCGTTACAATTCCGACTGATGTTACCATTTCTGGAAGCTCAACTGATGTCTGGATATTTCAAATTGCGGAAGACCTTACCATGAGTTCCGACGTCAACATTATCTTGAGTAATGGTGCGCAGGCCAGCAATATATTCTGGCAAGTAGCTGGACAGGCTACTTTGGGAACAAACTCACATTTTGAAGGTGTAATATTATCAATGACAGGTGTAACGTTTCAAACCGGCGCAACAATAAATGGCAAAGTACTGGCCCAAACTGCTGTTGTGTTGGATGGCAACACAGTTAAACAATAAACAACCAATTCTTAAATTTGAAAAAGAAGTTGCCTCCGGTAACTTCTTTTTTTATGGCCCACCAAACGCCTTTTGTACTACTTTAATTGTTAGGCAAATTCAGGTTTACAAATAGATTGCAATATGAGTCGCATGATTATTGTGGACTTTGATATTTCTTGTCATCTATAATTTGAATCACGCTAATATTTCATCTCACAATTATGGTTTTCTACAGGTGGTGTGAAGGATTTGAATTGGAAAGTTGGCGAGGTATAGAGCTTGGTTATTACATCTTAAAGACTGTATCCGTTTGATGTTTTGGAGTGTTGCAGATTTTGATGAAGAACACCTGAAACCGGGTACTGGAAAATTCAAGGATGCATCTATTAGATATACAAATGTTGATCAGATTAACCGTGAAGATCTGAAACGCTTGCTTGAAAAAGCCTGAAATATATAGTGGGATTATAAGAACCTACGAAAACCAATGGAGATTTGCAGCGTTTAAAATAAATCTGGTGGGTTAATTATCATGATGTCAAATTAATTATAAAACCTAATGCTTCAATTTAACTAAAGTTTTGATCATTATCTGGATGGATTCCGATAATAAAAAAAAGATCCGTCACTAAAAGCAACCGGATCTTTTTTATTATGACACCCAAATATTAATACACTTCTTCCTCTTCAAACTCACTCAAAAGATCCTCAATTTCAGCAAGCAGATCATCGAAACCATTGTTGAAATAAACCTCCAGGTTAGTTTTAGACCCATCACCAAACACCATTCTGGCGTCTAAATCACCGTATGTGCCTAAATAAAAATCTATTTCTGCCAATTTCTCATTTGAATCGGCATATATTACTGCAAGATCAACATAGTCGTTAAAAGCTTTTACCATTTGTTGACTAGGTCCATCAAGATTCAGGGTTTCTGCTTCCAATTTTTTAATGTCAACAGTACCTGCAATTTTAATATTCATCACCTGAAAGTACGCTTCTGCAGTATGGAAAACGTCAGAGATTTCTTCACCATTCTCTAAATTATCTTCATCAAATAGGCCTCCGGCTTTTGATCCTAAAGCAATCAAAACCTTCGCACTCTTTTTAAGGCTGTAGTTCAAACTAATTTCTTTGCTATTATTGGTTGCTTCTACCGCGTATACATATGGGGAAAGCTCAAGTGTTGACTTTGCCAATGAAGGAATACCTTCATTGTTATATTGTGCGTTGAAGGAATATTTCATCACCACAGTTGCGTCAATTTTAAGTTCAACTACCAAATTTGTTGGCAAATCACCACTGTAATCTGCATCCAATGGATTTGCAACGGTCACACCTTTGTAATCTTTAATAGTAAGCGTAGCATTGTTGGTATTTTCTTCAGCATTCGCTGGAAATTTATAAACAATAGCAGAACCTGTTTCTTGATAGTCCCATTCCTCAAAGGTGGGGTTCCAGGTATATACGCCTATTTCAGCTTCATACATTTCCTGTATAGACCCATCGCCTTCTTTCACACGCATTGCAGAAAAAATTTCTGTAGAGGCTGCATTCTTGTCAAGTACAGTGATCGCATTGAAAAGATCTTTGGTATAATAGACGTCTTCATCATCACTCATAAGGTCAACAAAATTGATAATTGCTTCAATAGCATTCAGGTCTTTCAAACCTTCCATATCCTCAATAAGCTGAAGGCCATTTTCCTCGAGTTTTGCCTTATGTTGTTCTGGAGTAAGGTCACTGAATTTATCAGGAATAGTAACGTCTGGCTTCACCTCGTCGTCATCTTTACATGAAAACATAAATAAAGATGCCGACGCTAGAAGACTTAGCATGAATAACTTTCTCATAATATTAATTTATATTTTTAATTTGAAAAATCAAATATCTAAACTTTGGCGGGAACTGATTAATTCAAAATTAGCTAATGGTGGCGGGTGTAATAAATATTCACTTAACGTGGCAAAAATTCTTGAAGATGTTGTTTTATTATGGGTTTCCTATAACAATCATTTCATTCTTTAGTGTATTATCTTTCACTGGTTTGTACAAATTTACCTGATTTATTTTAAATTTTGTGAATACCTATCTCCTGATAAGAGGTTCAAGTAATGTTTTTACTCCCTAGATCACCAAGAACTACTGGAATTTTACCTGATATATCCTGCATAAGTTTTATGGCCATTTCTATCTTTTTTCTGAAATAATATCTGATTAATATAGCGCTTTCATAGCAACTCTTGATGATGCCGAAATTATTGATTATCAAAATCTTAACTTTATTATTTCTTACACAACAAGCATACAGCCAGCCGATGATGGTGAAAATATCGGGTGTGGTATCTGATGGAGAAAATGGCATGGCATTACCAGGTGCTAACATTTTGTTCAAAGACGCTGGTGCAGGGATAAGTGCTGATGCAGAAGGCATGTTTGTAATTTCAATTCCTAAAGGCAATTATACCCTAATGGTATCTTATATCGGATACCAAACTTATGTAGAAAACTTTGTTGCTGATACAGACAAAACTATTAAGATAATCATATCCCCTGAAGTAATCACCACAGAAGAAGTCGTGATTACTGGCAATCGACCTCAGGAGAATATTCTGAAAATGGTAGACAACATCAGCCTAAACCGTGATGAGATAAATGCAGCACCACAGCTATTTGGTCAGACTGATATCATCAAAACGCTTCAGATGCTTCCTGGCGTGCAGGGCAACGGTGAAGGTAATACGGGAATATATGTACGAGGTGGGGCAATAGACCAAAATCTTATTGTTTTGGATCATGCACCAGTTTACAATACCGGCCATTTATTTGGTTTCTTTTCACTTTTTAATCCTTCAGGGATAAGTGATGTGGAGCTCATTAAGGGTGGAATACCTGCATCATGGGGTGGCCGGCTTTCATCAGTCTTAAAGATAGAGAGTCGAAGTGGTAGTTTCGAGGAATTTAAAGGGGAAGCGGGTATAGGTCTGATATCAGGTGATATTGTTATTGAGGGTCCTTTGAAGAAACAAAAAAGCTCGTTTATATTGACTGCCAGAAGAACTTATATTGATCTGATATCGAAGGCCATTACAGGTGATCCTACCATATTCAATACCGGTCTCGATTATTATTTTGATGATGTAAATGCCAAACTCGATTTCAAAATTTCTGAAAAGAACAGAATTTCTTTATCGGGATACACTGGAAATGATGATTTTCTATTTCAGGGTAAAAATTCCTTAAAAAACACTATAAGGTGGCAAAACACTACTGGTTCGATCATATGGGATCATTACTACAATGATCGTTTTTACCATAATAGTATTTTTTATACCAGCAAATACAGGTTAAATTTCTCGGCAGGCATTAATAACTACTTGTTCAAAATGTCTTCATTTATAAAAGACACAGGAATTAAGCAACAATGGACATTATCTGGAAAGAGAGGACAATTGGAATTTGGAGGCGAGTTGATCTACCATCAACTTGAACCTAATAATATGCAGGCTAAAACAGAAGATGTGGATTTTAAATTTTCAAATCAAGAAACCCTTAAAAGCCTGGAAGAAGCGGCTTACATAAGTGGTGAACACCAGGTTTCAAAAAATTTAAAGTTCGCAGCCGGGATTAGGTTTAGTTTTTATCAACAGTTAGGGCCATTTACACGATATAAGATTGATGAATCCATGACCATTTTGGATACAACATTTTATGGCAACAACAAAATCATACACACTGATAGCCATTTAGAACCGCGGTTTTCAGCCCGGTATCAAACAAGCAGATCATCATCCATCAAGATCTCGTACGATCGGATGGCACAGTATCTTCATATGGCTCCTGTTACTTCTATTTCACTCCCCACCGATGTATGGGTTTCAGGATCAGAAAAGATAAAACCTCAGTTGTCCGATCAATATTCTCTCGGGTATTTTAGAAATTTTGATGATAATAAATCGGAAACATCAGCATCTGTTTATTTTAAGTCAATGAAAAATCAGATTGAATACCGGGACGGTGTAATTGTGGGATATAGTAAGGGATACAACTACGATGATAATTTTATTTTTGGAACTGGTAGAGCTTATGGACTTGAATTGTTTATCAAGAAAAATTCCGGTCGGTTGAACGGTTGGATATCGTACACACTTAGCAGGACAGAAAAAACACTGGATGAAATTAATTCGGGAAGAACATTCGCATCAAAATATGACAGATTGCATAATGTGTCTGTGGTTAACAGTTATTCGCTTAACCGAAAGTGGTCTTGTTCAGTTGTATTTGTTTACTCCACCGGAAATACCTTAACGCTTCCGGTAGGTCGTTATATCATCAATGGCAACATTATCAATGAATATGCCGGAAGAAACACATTCCGGATGCCATCCTATCACCGTATTGACATTTCAGCAAAATATATTTTACATGATAGCGATAAGAATAAATCAGAGCTGGTATTTAGTGTATACAACCTATATAACCGCAAAAACCCATATTATGTCTATCTGCAAACTGATGGTTCTGTTGATGATTATTATCTAAATGTTGAGTTAAAAAAAGTATCCCTTTTTCCAATATTACCTGCTGTAAGCTGGCGATTATACTTTTAGTTTATGAGAAAAATTTTACATATATCGCTTCTTTCTGTCATATGCTTGATAATATTATCTTGCGACGAGGGATTGGATTACAACAATTACAATTATCAATCTAAATTAGTGGTGGATGGATGGATTGAAAATGACAGCTATCCCACAGTTATTCTAACAAAAAGTGCAGCTTATTTCTCAACCGTTGACTCTGTTTCCTTACGAAAACTCGTAGCGACACATGCTAAAGTGACCATTTCGGATGGTGAAAGGGAAGAAATATTGACATTGAAGAAGAATTCCGGATACTACCCTCCCTATATTTATGAGGGTAATGAGTTAAAAGGCAAAGTAGGGAACACCTATTGGCTAAAAGTAGAAATAGAAGGAAAAACATATGAAGCATCAACTTCCATACCTGCATCAGTGAAAATAGATACCCTTTGGTGGGAACCCACATTAGAAAATGATAGTTTGGGCCTAATTAAAGGAAGATTTACTGATGACAAGGATATGGAAAACTACTACCGCGTATTTACAAAAATAAGCGGTGTACAAGAACGATTTGTCCCTGTGTACCTTTCAGCCATTGGGGACAGGTTTTTTAATGGTGAAACTTTCACATTCTCATTATTGCGAGGGCCTGAAAGTTTATCCGACTTAAACGAAGAGGTCTATTACTTAAAGGGTGATACGGTAGACGTAAAAGTGTCATCCATCGACCGTGCTCATTTTGATTTTTGGCGAACACTCGAACGGGAATTATATACCGTTGGGAACCCTTTTTCCAGTAGTGGCAATGAGGTATTGTCGAATATCAGTAATGGTGCCCTCGGGGTTTGGGGTGGGTATAATCCTTCAGTATATACCGTTATGTGTAAATAAAAAACCGATCCACTTGGCAATTAATGTCAAATAAAGATGCAATACCAAACCGGAGTTTTATAAATAAAAAAACCGTTACATCATATACCCATTACACCATAAAGATGGGCAGCAAAAACAATATTGTTCCCAAAGCGAACAAAGCTGTCAAAACATGGATTTTGAAATGATTTGCCCTCAAAAAAATGAACTGTTGTATGGTTCTTATCAACCAAAATAGAGAACAACTTATAAGAAATGCATTTCCCAGTCTACTTGAAATCAATTCATTTGGAAATATGAAACAGATAAAAGCCGTAACGAAGAAGTAATAAATAATTTGCACATTTAGTATTTGAATAATGCCTTTATTGGCAAAACTTAAACCTTTTAAATCGCTCTCCCACTTAAAAAATTTCCAGAATCCCAAATGAAAAATGCCGAAAGCTAAATTAAAAATGCCGCAAATCCATATTAGTGTGGTTGTATACATTTAGCGTTTGTTTTATCATCAAACATAAATCCAAAAGATTGCAAGATACTGAACAAGTGATAAAACCACAATAAAACTCACCATCCGTTAAGAATTGATACATCATAGGATATGCAAAATTAATTAGGTATATTTACATAAAGCCTTTCAAAGGCAATGCCAATGAAAAATTCCAACCCTAACCTCTTCATCATAGCAATAGGGGCTTCTGCAGGTGGTATGGAAGCCATCCATTTGTTGTTCGATCACACCCCCGAAGACGGAGTTTCGTATGTAATTATCCAGCACCTTTCTCCCGACCACAAAAGTTTTATGGCCGAATTACTGGCCAAGCATAGCAAGATGAGAATTTTTGAAGTGGAAAATGATATGTATATCGAACCCAATTGTGTATATATGATGCCACGGGGCATGAACATGACCATCAAAGAGCGAAGGTTACAAATTACTGAGCGCCCGGTGTCTTCGCCAAACACCACCATAGATGTATTTTTTAGTTCTTTGGCGGCAGCTCATGGAAATAAAGCCATAGCGGTGGTACTTTCAGGTACTGGCTCAGATGGAACCAAAGGTGTGGCTGCCATAAAAAAATTAGGGGGTTATGTGATCGTACAAGAACCTGCTACGGCAAAGTTTGGTAGCATGCCCGAAAATGTGATTGACTCTGGCAATGCCGATGCCATTCTTGCACCTGAACTAATACCTGATGAAATCATTTCCTATTTAAACCGCAATAAACTAGAATTTGAATTCACGGATAAAATATCATCAACTGATGAGGAGGCATTACTTGATATCCTGAAACTCATCCAAGAGCATACCCCCCTTGACTTTCAGGATTATAAACGCCCTACCATTATAAGGAGGCTGGTGAGAAGGATGACAATGAATAAGATCCAGAATTTGACAGTTTATACCAAATATTTGCAAAACAATCCTTCTGAAATAAATGTACTTGCCAAAGAATTTCTAATCAGTGTGACCCACTTTTTCAGGGATACAGCAGCATTTGAATTGATAAAGGAAAAAGTAATACCGGAAATCATTGACAACAAATTGTTGGTAGATACTTTGAAGGTTTGGGTAGTGGGATGTGCCACCGGAGAAGAAGCTTATACTTTAGCCATATTGATCAGTGAGCATCTGTCAGAGCATAAAAAGAACCTTGAAGTAAAAATATTTGCAAGTGATATCGACAAAGAAGCATTGTCTCATGCGGCCAAAGGCATTTATGGTGATAATATCACCAAAGATCTTTCTCATGAACGGCTAAAAAAATACTTCATCAAAGAAGAGAATAATTATAGGGTAAGGGAGCAAATACGAAAAATGATCATTTTCGCTGAACATGACATTATTAAGCAGCCTCCTTATGGCAAGATAGATATAATTTGCTGCCGGAATGTTCTGATTTATTTCAATCCCTTGTTGCAGCGGAAAATACTTACCACACTTCATTTTAGCCTCAATTTAGGAGGCTACTTATTGTTAGGGCCAAGTGAAAGTATGGGTGATTTAAAGAACTATTTCCAGGAAGTGGACAAGAAATGGAAAATCTATAAAAATATCGAAATGGTTCGCAATATTCGCGATGCACACTATGCTACGCCAAATCTGCGGTTTAATTCCATTTCCAATCCAATTTCCTCTAAAAGCGAAAAAAGGAGCAATATTAGTGAATATATTGACAATGAACTGCTTATTGAATCAGGTTATGAGGCAGGTGTATGTGTAGATCAGGATTATAAAATACTTCAATCTTTCGGTAAGTATGAAAAGTACTTGTTACCCAAACTTTTCAATTATGATTTGATGGAAATGCTGCCGGAAGATCTTTCTATAGTCACTTCCACTTCATTAAAAAAGGCCACCAAACAAGGTAAAAAAGTAATCACCAATAACATAAAAATAAAAAGCAATGGCTCCACTCTGTGCGTACAGGTTATGGTAAAGCCCATCATAGCAGAAAATTCCTCCATGAATCCCGTTTCCCTTGTCCTTTTCAATGAAGAAAAAATGATTGATATGGATGAGGAACATGAAATATTTGACAGATCGTTGCATACCGATCGGTTTTTGGATGACCTGAAAAAAGAACTTTCGGAAACCAAACAAAAACTCAATGATGCTTATGAAGCTTTGGAAATGTCTCACGACAATATCTCTTCTTTTAATGAAGAACTCATTTCCAGTAATGAAGAAATGCAAAGCACCAATGAAGAGCTTCAATCGGTAAATGAAGAACTTCAAACTGTAAACAACGAATATCAGTTGAAAATAAGAGAACTGGCAGAGCTGAATGATGATCTGAACAATTATTTCAAAGGAACCATCAATGGCCAGCTTTATGTGGATAACCACCTTGTAGTTCAAAAATTTACACCTTCTGCTGTATTGCAGGTTAACCTGAAGGAAACAGATATCGGACGTCCATTGAGCGATTTATCCAACAAGATAAAGTTTGCCAATCTGATTGATGATATTACTGAGGTTATAACAACTTCGCATAACAAGGAAAAGGAAATCCAAATCAACGATGGTAAATGGTATCAAATGGTAATTGTGCCTTATATCAGAGAGGTGAATAATCCCAGATTACGCAATAGAATTTTCTAATGCTTAGCAATAGGGATTTTTTTATTAAATTGGGGCATGGAATTCAAAATTGAGTACACCGACAAAGAAATCACTCCTTGGGGAGGCATGGTATTCATGC
>JAEWLI010000150.1 GCA_023393375.1 Bacteroidota bacterium | reverse complement strand
GGCTTTTAATTGTTGGTGATGATTAACATGAACGTCCAAATTGATAAAATCCTGTTCAAATAATTTGAGTTGGTTATCCTGAAACAATAAAGTGGACAAAGTATTGGCAAAAGGGCCAATATCAGCATTGAACTGATGAATTTGTCTGCCAAACTTCACCTCAATTGCTGCACTGTCCAGGTTTGTTTTGTATTCAAAGTCAAGATTTAAAACACCAGAAAGCTGATCCCGGGGATAAGCATAGTGTAGGTCCGGGCCGAAAGTCAACCGGTGAAATGGGTTAAAATAATGCCTGTACCTGATCCCTCCTGTGGTATTAACACCTTCAACGGTATTATAATTGACTGCAAGGATGGGGCTTTTGATCTGGATTTTATTTTGTGTATCAATATTTATCCAGCCACCGGTTAGCAGCATGATCCATTTAAAATCATTATCTTCTACAGTAAAACCGGTGATAGCATTATTTTCTTCTACCCCCGGAGTTGTTTTTTCATTTTGTGCATGTAAGGTGAAAATATTGAGAAAAAAAGTAATACTTAAGAAAAAAAGCATTTTGCCCATAAAAGCAAGACTGGTTTATGATAGGTTTTGTTTATTTCATTATTTGTTTTCCGCAGGGGGTATGTGCTTACTATAGCAGGGGTATGCTCCTTACTAGAGCAGGGGTGTGCTCCTTACTAGAGCGGGGGTGTGTTCCTTGCTAGAGCGGGGGTATGATCTTACTTGATCGCTATGTTTCTCTTTGCTTTATAGAAAGTAGCCAAAAAAATAAAGATGCGCATGTTTCTTTGTATATGCGCATCTTTTTAAACCACTTCTTATTTTTCTTTAAGTTCACAGTTGAGCATCCAGGCCATCCCAAATTTATCAACAATGACACCAAACAATGCTCCCCAGAATTGTTTTTTCAGGGAATCTACAACAGTCCCACCGGCAGAGAGCTTTTCAAAAACAGTTTTAATCTCTTCTTCACTATTAAAATTGAGTGAGAGGGACATATGGTTGCCCACAATATATCCTTGAGGTGCTACCATATCGGTCGCCATTAACAACAGATCATCCCTCAGCAGTGAAGAATGCATGATCTGAGACTCAGTTCCTTCAGGGCAACGATCTGCGGCTGGCGACTCCCCTACCGATTGCAGGGTCAATTCACCTCCAAGACACTCCTGGTAAAAAGTCATTGCTTCACGGCAATTGCCATTAAATGTTAAATATGGATTTAGTTGACTAAGCATAATTTCTTATTCTAATAATATTATAAATTTTCGTAACTTATTAAACCGTTTGTTGCGATTGTCCTACATCTTCGGGAACAGCATTTTCGTCCATAAACAATACTTCCCATTGGTGACCATCAGGATCTGCAAAACTGTGGCTATACATCCATCCGTGATCTTGTGGCTCCATATAAACAGATCCACCTGCTTCTATGGCCTTTTTCACCAATTCTGTAACAGCTTCTTTGCTGTCCACATCAATAGCTATCAACACTTCAGTCGACTTGGAAGCATCAGCAATTTCCTTTTTTGTAAATGTCTTGAAAAATGGTTCTGTAAGAAGCATTGAATAGATATTCTCGCCGATAATCAAACAAGCAGCTTTTTCATCGGTAAACTGCATATTAAAGGAAAATCCAAGTTTTTGGAAAAAGTCCATTGATCTTTTCAGATCCTTCACCGGTAAATTGATAAAAATGTTTTTGGACATGAGCTTATAATTTTAAGGTTGTAAATAATTTGATATAGGCAAAGGTAAGTGTGACTGGTATTTTTTTTACTGTGCAATGGCGACAACCATAGAGGTAGAATACGACAATTAAATTAATAATTAATATTTAGTAATGAGTAATAAAAGCTCGTAGTTGATAGCTCATAATACTGCTTTTGCATTTATTTACTTTATTTTCAGTGTAAATCTGTGTACTCTGTGAGCACTTAGGGAAAGGAACAAGAAAAAACGAGCAGCATCTTCTTCAACTCACCAACTCCCCAAATTATCAACTCCTCTGTGAGCAATATTTTTTGTGTAAACAAGAGTCGCTACACAATTAAAATTTCAAATTCATCTTCTCTCCTATTTTCACAACTGTATTCCAATTTCGTGTGGTAATCGTCTTGCCGAATATTTTTTCAAGTATCAACATCCCATCGGTAGTTTTTATTTGTGAGACATCCAATACACTGAATACAGCAAGGTCTTCCTCTCCGATGATGTGATAGGATCCATCCGGTGAAACTAAAGGATACTCAGGGGATTGGGACGGAATTTCCCTGATAAAGCTCACATATAGTCTGATATCAGGGGTGACATCTATTGTTTGGAATGGATCAGTAATCAGTAGCTTTTGTATTTTTTCTTTTTCTCTGATGAGCACAGGGATTGGGAATCCATATTCTTTTTCCAGGTTTTCTGTGATTTTATTTTCTAGTTGAATAGCATCTTCGGAAGATGCCTGAAAAATCACATTACCTGAATTTAATAAGGTCTGTACATGAGTGAAACCCATGGCTTCAAATGACTTTCGCAAATGAGCCATGGGTACTTTATGTTTTCCTCCCACATTAATACCCCTTAATAATGCAACAAACAAAGATACTTTCATCGGGATATTGTTTTCTGCTTACTTGTACGCATCGCTTTTAGATGGGTGAGATTTTTATCGGCTTTGTAAGCTTGATAAGCTTCTGATTCAACCGGATATATGGCCATTTTTCCATTTTCATCACAGTGGATTCCCCAACCATAACGTTTGCCAAGAGCGGAAGCCCGCAAACATGGTTGGCCTTTGGAAAAAAACATTTCTTTTGATTGAGTATCCTGAAAGTTAATGGAATTTTTAGTGGCATATACACCAAAGACCACATCATCCATAGAATATTTATATGGATGATGGTAAATCATTTCAAATTGAAGCAGTGCCGCAGATTTTCCTTCACCTTTTGTAGGAGGAATTTCAGCTGATGTTACTGGACAATCTTCCGACACTTCAATGAAAGTATTATAATAATTGGTACTTTTCATTTTCTGGTCTTTAATTCCTACTGACTTCATTTTTTTCTAGTAATCCTTTGATCGAATTTAATATTTCGCCCCAGTTTGTGTCAGAGTCTTCATAAGCTTTCTGATCTCTAAAACCCTCCTGAGTGATGATCAGAGTGGTACCACTCTCTTCCTCTACCAATTGATAAACAATTATTGAATAATTTTCTGGCAGATCTTCTGTTCCTGACATGCTGCTCCAGTAGTTATATTTGATCAACTTTTGGGGGATCAAGTCAAGAATTGTTCCCTTGTCTTCATAAAAAGCACCTTCCCATTCTCCCTGAAAAACAATAGGATGCCCAATTTCCCAGTCTGTTACCACATCTGATCCAAAAAGATAAGTTTTAATCATTTCCGGATCAGTCAATGCCTGCCAAACCTCGTCAAGAGATGCATTTATAATGATTTCTTTCTTTACCGTTTTATTTTCCATAATGTTGATTTTTTTAGAGTTTATTAATACGGTTGCAATGATAATCCCTGGACAAATCATAAACTTACAACAAACGGATAAAAACTTATAAAAAACAAAACTCATTACAACCTAAAAATAATACCCAGGAATAAAAAGAAGCAGTATTTGTAATTATCCTTTAAAGAAAGAAAGGCCCTGTTGTAACATGATTGACATACTATGATGATATTCCAAAGGAGCATCCGGGCCAAGTGGCAATTTTAATAACAGCCAAATGACCAACAAAATAGACCATACAATTAAAAATACAAAAGAATATGGCAACATGGTCGCTACGATAGTACCAATTCCCGCTTTTTTATCATATCGCTGAAGAAACGCCACTATCAACGCAAAATAAGACATCATTGGTGAGATGATATTGGTCACACTATCACCAATACGATATACCACTTGTGTCATTTCTGGTGAAATGCCAATCAGCATAAACATTGGAATAAATACAGGAGCCATTACAGTCCATTTGGCGGAAGCACTGCCCATGAACAAATTAATAATAGCAGTAAGCAGAATAAAACAGAGCATTAATGGAATCATGGACATTCCTGAAGATTGTAATACTTCAGCCCCTTTTATGGCAAAAATCAATCCTAGATTGGTCCACTTAAAGTAAGCTACAAATTGGGCAGCAAAAAATACCAGGACAATATAAATCCCCAGGGTTTCCATGGCTTTTCCCATACCGTTCATTACATCGGTATCGTTCTTGATTTTCTTGGCTCCAATACCATAAGCAACACCACATATTGCTGCAACCAAAAATATGATACTGATAATGCCACTCATAAATGGTGAATGGAGCAGATCGCCATCTTCAGGATTTCTAAGAAAACCATTGGTGGGAACAGTACCCCAAACTAATAAACCCACTAAAATTAAAAAGGCGATCAACGCAAATTTTAACCCTCTCTTTTCTTCTGGTTTTAATTTGCTCACTTCTTCTGGTTTCTCATCACCTTTATATTGACCTAACCGGGGAATCACTATTTTTTCAGTAACCCATGTGCCTGCTGCTGCAATAAAAAATGTAGAAACAAACATGAAATAATAGTTGGCGGCGGGGTTTACCAGATATTCCGGTTCGATGATTCTTGCTGCCTCCTGCGACAATCCAGCTAACAAAGGATCAATAGTCCCCAATAAAAGGTTGGCACTATAGCCTCCCGAAACACCTGCAAATGCTGCTGCCATTCCTGCAATAGGGTGTCTGCCAACAGCAAGAAAAATGATAGCTGCCAGTGGAATTAACAATACATAACCTACTTCACTGGCCGTATTTGACAATACACCTGAAAAAACAATCACGAAAGTGAGCAACTTGCGGGGAGCGGATAAAACAAGGAGTCGCAACACAGAACCAATTAATCCGCTGCTTTCAGCTACTCCTATTCCAAGCATGGCTACCAATACAACACCTAATGGGGCAAAACCGGTAAAATTGCGAACCATTTCGGTAAGTATCAGGTGTAAACCAGGTTCACTTAGTAAATTGACCGGTCTGATTATTTCGCCATCACCACCAGGTACAGTCACTGCTAAATCAAACATACTGGTGATCCATGAAAGAACCAATATCAGCAAGGCAAAAATGAGAAATAATGTAGCTGGGTGAGGCAATGCATTTCCTACTTTTTCAATAAAGGTCAGGTATCGATCAAAACGATTTGCGCGCTTTTCGGCCATAGATCTGTAATTTTGAGGTTAAATTTTTTCTCAATTTATTATCCTTCACATTCAAGCTCCACGAAGATACATTAAGCAAAATTGATCCAAAAGGTAATTTTCAAAAAAAATATTGATCCGTAGCTGCGGATAAACAATGTGCTGTGGCTATCTTAAACACGTTTTGTAAAAAGATATGGAAAATAATGCTATTTTAATTTTGTCGGATACTAAAAAAGTGATTTTTTTGTTATTAGGATTATACAATTGTTTCACTATTAACCAGTTATGTAAGAATGAAAAGGATATTTTTATTACTCGCTGTGATCCTACCTTTTACAGTAGCCTCACAAATTCAGGAACCACAACCAGAACCTGAACCACAAACCCTCAATGAAAAATATATTTTTTTAAAAAAGAAATCAAACACCTGGGAGAGTTACAAGGTAATCAGGGAAACTTCTCTGGATTCGTTCTGGAAAAATGTTCAGGATTCTGTACAAGACCTTCGCTCTAATTTGGCACAATCCAACCTCAAAATCAGGGAACAACAGGTCACTGTGGATGAGCAAAAAAGCCAGATGGATAAGCTGGAAGAAAGTTTGTCCCAAAGTGAAGCAAGAAATGACAGAATTTCATTCCTTGGTGTATATATCATGCAGAATACTTATTCCAGCATTGTTTGGGGTATTATTGGCTTACTGCTGGTGCTATTGATCATTGGTTATTTCAGGTTCAGGAGCAATGAAAAAACCACCAGAAAAAAAATCAAAGACTTTACCGAGCTTTCGGAAGAATTTGAAGAATATCGTAAAATCGTTCGTCAACGGGAAATCAGGATCAAAAGGGAATTGCAAACAGCAAGTAACAAACTGGAAGAAATCAAACACAGGGCATCTGCTAGATAAGTTTAAAGTTCAAGGTTTAAAGTTTGACATTGTTGATGCCTAAAAAAAGGCAAGCCTTTAATTATTGTTTGAAAACAGATAAAACAAGACCCAATAACGTGCCCACAACTTTGACGTCATCCCTGCGCAGGCAGGGATCCCCCGGGTTTTGTACTCAGGTTCGGTAAAATGGGTTTGAAGTTGTTTGAAAGTTTAAGGTTCGAAGTTTTAGGTTTTAGGTTTGACCATGCCTAAAAAAGAGCCAACCTTTAACTATTGTTTGAAAACAGATCAAACATGACCCAATAACGTGCCCACAACTATGACGTCATCCCTGTGCAGACAGGGATCTCCCGAAAATTGTACTCCGTATCGTTAAGTACAGTATACGGTCATTATACCACCCCTATTTCAAACCCTTATTTAAACAACTTCAAGCCCTTTTCAAAACCCTTAAACCCTTAATTTACTTTTCATTAAAAACCGCATACACCTATGGAAAATATCCGGTTGAATAAACATCATTGGACAGCCAGTCGGGATCACCTTAATCCCCAATTGTTTCGCTTTATCTACAGCTACTTGGGAATAACTACCATCCCCGATTGATTTATGAATCCAAACCAACTTCACACCTGCCAGTGCGCATGATTCTATAATTGAAGTTGTTGCATTCGAAGGTGTGCAAATAACCACCGCTTCCAATTGAACCGGCACTGCTTCAACCGATTCAAAACAGTCTATCCCATTGATTGATTTGGCCTTGGGATGTATGGGAATGGCTTCATAGCCATTATTTAAAAGTTTCTTTAGGATATGATTCCCTGGATTTTCTGTATGAGAAGATAACCCGACAACCCCTATGCGTTTTGAATGAATAAACCCCTGAACGAGTTCCTGATATTCTGTAGCCATAATTGTAATAATTATAGATATCGAATATACGGATAATTCAAACAAAAAACGAATAGGGTTATATTATTTCGATAACCAGCTCTAGGCAGTTTGTTCTTCTGCTATCAGTTTTCTTCGAAGAATTTTACCAATGTTTGATTTGGGCAATTCTTTTTTGAATTCCACCAGTTTGGGAACTTTGTAAGCTGTCAGATTTTCACGACAATAGGCCAAAAGCTCTTCTCGGGTAAGACTGGCATCTTTTTTTACTACAAATACTTTTACTACTTCAACAGAACGATCATCTGTTACCCCAACTGCACCCACTTCCAAAACCTTAGGATGTGCAGCAATCACATTTTCAATTTCATTTGGATAAACATTAAATCCGGAAATATTGATCATGTCTTTTTTTCTGTCCACAATCCGGACGTAACCATCATTGTCAATTTTCCCAATGTCACCCGTCATGAACCAGCCGTCTCTGAAAACCAGTTTGGTCTCAGCTTCATTGTTCCAATATCCTGGCATTACTTGTGGCCCTTTTACACATATCTCTCCTATTTCACCTTCGGGAACTTCGTTGCCCTCCTCATCCATTATTTTAAGTTCAGTACTCGGCAAGGGTAGACCAATAGTGCCTAATTTCTCATTGCCGTCTATTGGATTACAGGATAATACTGGTGCAGTTTCGGTCAATCCATATCCTTCAGCTAAGTTTGAACCGGTTATTTCGTGCCATTTTTCAGCTACTATTTTTTGCACCGCCATACCTCCTCCCACAGCGATTTTCAAACCAGAGAAGTCAATGTTTTTAAAATCCGGTTGATTCATCAGTCCGTTGAATAAGGTATTAACACCGGTAAAGACTGAAAATTTATGTTTTTTCAGATCCTTAATAAATGCTTTCATATCCCTGGGATTTGTGATGAGGATATTTTTTGCACCTATTTTGAGAAAAGCCAGGCAATTAACCGTTAATGCAAAAATATGATACATGGGCAAAGCTGTAATGACAATCTCCTCCCTTTCGATTAACTTTGGTTTCATCCATTCAGATATCTGCTCCATATTGGCGATCATATTCCGATGAGTAAGTATAGCACCTTTCGAAACACCGGTTGTGCCGCCTGTGTATTGCAGAAAAGCAATGTCTTTGCCTTGCACTACAGGTTTTTCAAACTTACATTTTTGCCCCATCTTCAAAACCTCATTAAATTTTACCTCCTGAGGAAGATTATAAGATGGGACCATCTTTTTGATATGCTTAACCACCAAATTAACGATTGGCCTTTTTGGGAAATCCAGCAGATCACCTATTTCTGTTACGATTATCTTTTCAATTGGCGTTTTCACTAAAGCCTTTTCAAGATTTGCGGCAAAATTGGCAAGAATTACCACTGCTTTCACCCCGGAATCACTGAAATGATATTCCATTTCACGGGCAGTATATAACGGATTAATATTTACTACAATACATCCAGCCCTGAGTGCTCCAAACAATGCCACTGGATATTGAAGAAGATTGGGCATTTGTATGGCTATCCGGTCTCCCGGTTGTAAACCTGCTTCATTTTGAAGATAAGCAGCAAAACAAAGAGAAAGTTTATCCAGCTTCCGAAAGGATATTCCTGTGCCAAAATTTTCATAAGCCGTCAGATCTCCATATTTTTCAAAGCACTCTTCCAGCAGCTCAACTAACGACCGGTATTTATCAGGATTTATTTCTTGATTTACACCTTTTGGGTAATTTTTGAGCCAGGGATGTTTATTTGCCATACATATTTTATTTATATTCCTAATTCCTATTTCCAAATTTTTGAATAAAAGTACATATTTCAAAATTATTTTACAATATAATGAATAATAACTTAAAATTTTATTCTTTTGTTAACTAACGATAAATTATTTAATTTGTATTTTCGAATTTTATAATCGGGAAAACATTTACCAATTTTTCCTGATGAACTTGAAAAAAGATGCCAAACAAACATGTATCAAAAATTTGTAGATATAAGGGAGGGGAAGAAATGACATTGCAGGTTTCGATCATTGAATAATTTTTCTCTTCTGTATAGGGCAATTAATATCTATTCATAATTATATAATGTGTTTTTATTAAAATTTCAACGAATTTTATTTAAATAGTTCTTCATATTTTTTGAATTGATAAAATTTGCTATACATTTGCAACGAAATATTAAGAATATCATAATTCATCTCAATCATCATGAACAAGAATTACGACATTGACAATGTTGATTTAAAAATATTGTCGCTGCTTGCTGAAGATGCCAAAATGCCTTACACCGAGGTTGCAAAAAAAGTATTTGTTTCCGGAGGTACCGTCCATGTAAGGATGCGCAAAATGGAGGAAATGGGAATTGTCCTTGGCACCACGCTCAATATGGATTATTCAAAAATGGGATATGATATTACTGCATTCCTTGGAATCTATCTGGAAAAAAGCTCTCTTTATGATGTAGTAATTAAACACCTTGAAAAAATCCCTGAAATTGTTAAGATTCACTACACTACTGGCAACTACAATATTTTTCTTAAAATGCATTGCAAAGATACCAGGCACTTAAAGGATGTACTGCATGATAAAATTCAAATTATTGAAGGTATCGAAAGAACTGAAACCATTATTTCTCTTGAAGAAAGCTTAAATCGCCATATCCAATTTGACAAATAAGTGCAATCCTTAGCTATCAGGATATTTCTTTTATTTTTATTTATGCAAACGTGAAACCTGTATCTGTCAGGTCTCGTACAATGATGCAGGTTATGTATTAAATCTCCCACACTCCAAATCCTTGTAATTTGTAATGCAAATGAACATTATTAAAACAAATTTTGTTAGTTTTGTTGCACAATCTTAAATGGAATTAGTCTAAATAAACAAAGCATGAGTTCAGACGAACAAATATTGGAACAATTTACC
>JAEWLI010000142.1 GCA_023393375.1 Bacteroidota bacterium | reverse complement strand
ATTGAATATTGATGGGATCATCAAATTGTAACTTTGACTCTACTTCTTCCAAAAGGGTATCGCCTATCGCTTGACCTGCTTCAATTAATCGCTGCCAATCATAATCCAAGATCAATACTTCCCTAACAGAAGGACATTGGGGTTTTACAATTTCCAGCATTTCCAGATAATCTGTTTTTCTAAAACCCTTAGAAGCCAATAGGATATTAACTTGTGATTGGTTTAAAGCAAATTCTAACTCGCTGGTTCTGTAAGCCGGGTTAATATTTACAAGAATTGCCCCGATCCGTGCAGTAGCATATTGTACGATCACCCATTCATAACGGTTGGCCGACCAGATACCCACTCTGTCGCCTTTTTCAATACCAAAAGCCAATAGACCTTTGGCGACTTGTCCTATTTGAGTCCAAAACTCACGGTAAGTAGCTCGATAATTTTGATAATTGACTACCAGTGCTTCCTGATCTCCATATTTTTGAACAATTTTTTTGAGATTTTCACCTATAGTTTCTCCCAACAATGGAGTCGAACTAACTCCATGCACATAAGAAAGATTGGTCATGTTAATGGATTTATTTACTGAATTCAAAAGTACAAATATATTTGAATTTAGTAAAACCGGCTAACGGGAAAATTTCGTTCTTATTCGAAATGTTTAACTATAAATTCCCACTATAATGTATAATGCATTAAAAATATGGAGAAAAGGATTAATATCTTACAAATGTTCTGGGGTTCACAAAAATTCTGCTAAACGGTCACTCCCATTACTTTGGCCATCATAGCACCAATGGTTGCAGGTGATTCTACCACATGAATCCCACAAGATTTCATAATCCTCATTTTTGCTTCAGCAGTATCATCGGTACCACCTACAATTGCACCAGCATGGCCCATTCTGCGACCTTTAGGAGCAGTTTGACCAGCTATAAAACCCACAACAGGTTTGGTGCCATGCTCTTTTATCCAATGAGCAGCCTCCGATTCCATATCCCCTCCTATTTCACCAATCATAATAATACCTTCGGTTTTAGGGTCATTCATTAAAAGTTTCACAGCATCTAATGTAGAAGTACCAATTATGGGATCACCACCAATTCCAATACAAGTTGATTGACCAAGGCCCATTTTAGTGACTTGATCAACAGCCTCATAAGTTAAAGTTCCAGATCGGGAGACTATGCCCACGTTACCGGGTTTATGAATAAAACCTGGCATAATACCTACTTTCGCTTCTCCCGGACTGATCACACCGGGGCAATTAGGCCCAATCAGTGTCACCTTTCTATTACTTATAAAATGTTTTACAGCTACCATGTCCCTGATTGGAATTCCTTCCGTGATAGCAATAATCACGGCAACCCCGGCATCAGCAGACTCCATTATCGCATCAGCGGCAAAAGCAGGAGGCACAAAAATAATAGACACATTCGCATCAGTTGCTTTTACAGCTTCATGGACAGTATTAAAGACCGGGCGATCCAAGTGGATTTGGCCACCTTTATTAGGTGTTACACCACCTACAACTGTAGTGCCGTATTCAATCATCTGGCTAGCATGAAAAGTGCCTTCTGAGCCTGTAAAACCTTGCACTATCACCCGGGAATTTTTATTAACCAATACACTCATCTCGAAAAAATATCTAAAAGTTTGACAAATTTAATTTTTCTATCCACTTTTTACAAACATTCATTGACATACTACCCACTGATAATAAAAAAAAGCACACTCTGAGTGCGCTTTATTTTTATGTTTTTATTCAAAATCATAAAAGAAAAAAAACAAGCATTGATTTTAGCCTACTTTTTCTTTTTTCAGTTTTTGTAATTTATTGATCTGTTGTTTGGTCAATTCATTCAAACGGTCAATCTCTTTGGATGTATACTCAGAAGTACGTTTTGTTGCATCCTGGAGCGTTTTAGAGATTTTTTTCCTGGTTTCTTTTCCAGATTCTTTAGCAAATAACAGCCCTCCTAAAATACCGAGTGCAATACCTGTAGTAGCACCAGCAATTGCTAAAGCTGTATTTTTTTTCTTCTTGGGTGGTTTTACTATGCCGGTTCTGTATTTCACGAGATCGGTCACATTATTGAGGAGTTCAGCTAATGAGGATTTTCTATTTTTCATACTTTTCAATTTTATAGTTCAACAAAAAAAATTTTAGATGGTAAAAAATATATTGTACATTTTAAATAACGACTAACTTTATCAAAAGTTTATTCTAACATAAATTAAAGATGAAGATCAATCAGTAATTAAATGATGAGAGAAAAGCATAAGTTAAGACCTTGGCAATGAAGAATGCACGAGATTATTTACGAAGCAGATACTCCGGCAGGAAAAACGTTCGATGTTATTCTTTTATTTACTATCATAGCTAGTGTGATGGTGGCAGTATTAGAAAGTGTCAAATCTGTAGCAACTTCGTATGGCACTCTACTCCGCACTCTTGAATGGATCTTTACCATCATCTTTACCATAGAATATTTTGCCAGAATAATTTCGATCGGTAGGCCACTCAAGTACATGACCAGCTTCTTGGGTATTATTGATTTACTCTCTATCATACCCACCTATTTAAGTTTAATTTTAACAGGAGCACAATCACTGATCATCATCAGGGCAATACGTCTGTTAAGGGTGTATCGCATTCTGAAATTAACTCGACATGTGAAAGAGGCCAATGTCCTGGTTAAGGCTTTAAGATCAGGAAGATTTAAGATCACCGTATTTTTATCTACTGTAATCAGTGTAGTGCTGATTATGGGAACTTTAATGTATGTGGTTGAAGGGGAAAAAAATGGATTTACAAGTATTCCTGTAAGCATTTATTGGGCTGTAATCACACTTACTACAGTTGGGTATGGCGACATTGTTCCGCACACAATTATAGGACAGGCGATGGCTACCATAATAATGATCATTGGTTATGCCATCATCGCTGTGCCAACAGGAATTGTCTCTGCAGAGCTGATAAAGGAGGCTAAAAGTGGCGGTATATCCACCCAAGCATGCCCCCAATGCAGTCGAGAAGGTCATGATACAGATGCCAAACATTGCAAGTACTGTGGCAGCAAATTAAATCCCTGACTTGCTATCCTTTTTTCTCCAGGCTTATTTGATGATCAATAAATCCCATAATTTGTTCCACATCCAATTTTTTAGCAATGATTTTATTGTTTGCATCCAAAATATAAATTACAGGGGTTGATACGATATTATAAGTTTTTCTTTGGCCCGCCAAGTCGGCAAAAGTTATCCATGGTAATGACAATTCCTTATAAAAATCCTTCATTGCTTCTAAATTAACATCGGTACTTACACCTATTACATTTACTCCCCGGCTTTGCAAATCTTTATAAATACCCTTTAACTTAGGCGCAGTGGTTTTACAATGTCCACAATCAGGATCGAAGAAGAAAAGTACCTTAAATTTGGATTTAGATCCTAATACATTTACCGGACGCTTAAGCGAGTCGTAAAGAACAAGTTGTGGGGCAGTGTTGCCTATTAAATTAGGTTTTATATCACTGACTTTAGTTTTTATTTTATTGACCACTGAGGTATCGGCCCAATCTGCCCTCCCTTTTAAATAATATTTTTCAGCAAGGTCCACAAACACCTTATCCATACCCATAATCTCAGAAGTTTCGTACTTGCTGGTCAGTGTCACGAGCATGTATCTGAACATATCGTTATTATCTTTTGTCTTGTCTATCAGATATTGAGCTGCTTTTGATATTGAGTCAGGGTGAGGCACCGTGAGTTTTTCCATATATTCCATGATCTTATTGTGGAAAAAATTAGTACGTAAAAAACGCGGATCAGTAAAATCAATATGATCAAAAAAATGTGTTTTATAATAATTAAACTGGAAGTCAGGATCCTGCTCCCCATTTGCACCAACAGGAGCTTCAGGAATATCAATTCGCTTGGTAGACTTTAATACAAGGGCTGTGAACGAGTTTGGGTTTTCTGAAATTAATTTATCCTGATAAGTTACAACTTCATTTTCCAAGGATTCCAATTGCATTCTGATTTCTGCTTCCCGGGGAGTGCCTTTAGCGGTTTTCATTTGTTCCGAAAGTACAGAAGCTTTTTGATGTCTTTCCCCAATATATATTCTAAGGTCTCTGAATAATTCATTTTCTTTTGAATTTGTTACCTTCATATTCTTAATGAAATCTACGGTATCGGTTTCAATGGAGAAATTCTGGCCTTCATCCATCACGATTTCAAAATAATGGTTTGGCGTATAAATAAAATAAATACCACCTATCTGCTTTTCATCGCCCCGAAAAGTAAAAGTACCATTTACCACATTTACGGTATCTTTAATGTACCTTTTATCGCCAAAATAATAGCCAAGGTAACAGACATCATCCTTTAAATTGTTGACCTTTACCTTGATCTCGTATCCACCAGCTGGCTTATTTGCCAGACATGACATGGAAGTACTGAATAATATGGAAAGAATGGTTGTTAATATAGTAATTTTCATGTGGTTATAATTTTATTTTAGCTGTCATTAATGAAACATATCGGTTCCCTAATGTTGTAAAAAATTTACCAACAAATATTTGATAAATTTTTCAGATGTTAAAGTAAAATTCCCTTCTAATCTTACCTGCCTAACTAAACGGTAGAATTTACTTCGGATTGTACATTTCCTTTATATATAAACCAAAAGTAAGATATATTTATAATTGCAAATCAGGATAAGGAAACCTATTTTTGAAGTATAGTTTCGATAATATGAAAATAGTCACCAAAGAAAAGGCAGAAATTACCCGTAACAGGATACTTGGAGCATCAAAAGACTTATTCTATACCCACGGATATAGTAAAGTAACAATGGATGATATTGCCCTGAAGTTGAAAATGAGCAAAAAAACCCTTTACAGGTATTTTGAAAATAAATTTGATATTATCAGCCAGGTTGTACAAAAATTTATCGACGATTTAGGAAATGGCGTGAAAGATATTGTACATGATAATTCACTTGAATATCCATTCAAACTAAAAAAGATGCTGAATTTTGTTGCTGTAAAGCTTTCTGGCATTAGTGTGTTATTGTTGGAGGATATGCAGACTAATTTACCTGAATTATGGAACAAACTTGATCAGTTTAAAAAAGAAAGTGCCTTTGTCAGGTTTAATCAATTGATTGAGGAGGGAAGAGAAAAATCCATGATCAATCAGCATATCAATCACCGGCTTATTGTGGCTTTATATGCCAGTGCCATTCACAATCTGCTCAATCCAAACTTTATAAGACAACTACCTGCTGAAATTGTAAAAGAAATGCCTACAACACCATCTGATATTTTCGACAATATCATCAATATAATTTATGAAGGAATCCTGACAGAAGAGACCAAAAAAAAATTCAGAAAAGAAGAAGTTCAATAAGTTTATTTTCCTCCTAGCCAGGTATTAAACACTTTCAGTTGTAAAGCAGTCGGATTTGATATTCTTGACAGTGTATACCGGCTTCTGAAACTATCTTCTTTCAACTTTACGGTTAAATTATGCAACAATCCATTGCGGGCGACCAATACAGTCACTTCATCGCCTCGTTTTTTCAAGTTCATAAATTTTTCGATTAAGTCAAATGATGCTCGATAACCATCTATTGCTAATATTTCATCATGAGCATTTATCCCCCCATCATAAGCAGATGAGCCCCTTACCACTGATTCAACTAATAATTTTCCACCTTCTTCGGAAATATTTATACCAAGAGCAGGTGGTTCATTCGAAAGGAGGTTATGGGATATTTTTAGTCCTGCATAATTAAAGAACTTGTTGTAATCAATAGTTTGGGCATCATACACATACTTGGAGAAAAAATCTTCCATGCTCTTTCCGGCCACCTCTTCTAACGCTTGTTGGAATTCTTTCTCTGTAAACCCCCGTTTTTCTGTCAAATAATATTTCTGGTAAAGATTTCTCAATGCATGATCAAGTTTTTTTTGCCCTTTGGTAGCATTGATTATTTCAAGGTCTAATAAGGCACCTAAAACTGCCCCCTTCGAATAATAAGAAATGGAAGAATTATTGCTGTTTTCGTCAGGGCGATAAAATTTAATCCAGGTATCAAAACTTGCCATAGCAACGGATTGAACCTTACTACCTGGAACATTTTCAACATAATTGATCTTGTTCATCAGTGAGTTCAAGTAGTCGTTATCATCATAAAATCCACTCCTTCGTAAGATAATATCTTCATAGTAGCTGGTAAAACCTTCCATTGCCCAAAGAAGTGTTGTATAATTTTCCTGATCATAGTTAAAAGGGCCTAATGGAAATGGCCTTGCTCGTTTTACCCACCAAAGATGAAAATATTCATGTGCGGCGAGTTTTAAAAACCCATTATAGCCATGTTCAGATGAATAAGCCCACCGGTCAAGTTGTAGTGTAGTGGAATTATGATGCTCCAACCCTCCCCCACGGCTATCGAGATTGTGTACTATAAATAGGTAATAATCATTGGGATTATGATTAAAAATACGGATTGCCGACTCAATAATTTTTGTTAAATCCCGGACAATCACCCTTTCATCATATTCTGCCATCCCAACCATGGCCACATCATGAGAGATTCCTCCTGCTTTGAAACTAATGATATTGTGGTTGCCTATTTGGATAGGTGCATCAACCAACTGGTCATAATTATCTGCTTTGAAATTAAAACCTTTACCGTCTAATTTTTTTAAGCCTGTTGATACCTTGCTCCATTCTTTAAAGGGTACTACTTCTAAAGTAATAGGCAATTCGGTTAAATCTTCTACATACATAAATATACTGGTCCCGTGAACAAACCCATGAGTTGCATCAAGAAAACTCGTCCTAACTGAAGTTTCATAAGCGTAAACTTTGTAGGTAATTGTAAAATTTTGCACACCGGATACATCGATTGTCCAGGTGTTTTTACTTGTCTTTATATAATCAATGGCATTACCCTTAAGGTCTTTCACCTCAAAATCTTCAACATTTCTCGAAAATTCACGCACCAAATAAGATCCAGGAGCCCATACTGGCAATTTAATATTTAATGAATCTTTTTGAATACCCGAAACATTCATCTTGACATTAAAATAATGTGTATGTGGTTGTGGCATCGATAATTGATATTGGATGCTTGATGAATTTTGAGAAAATAAATAACTGTGAAAACTGAGAATGATGAAGAAACTAAAAAAAGATAGTCTGGCTACGCTCATTATTGATTATTTAAAATGGAAACAAAATAAACAACCGCAAATCTAATTCGAAAATTTTAAAGTTTTTTACCGGATAAAGTTAAGGTAGCTATCGTCCCCCTATTAAATAATCTTATTGGATAAATACGGATGAATTTTACATTTAATTGAGGTAAAACAAAATCTTTTGAAAAAAACTTGGCAAATATGGTTCGGGCAATCTGATAATACTTTATTTTTATTGTAGTGAAGTGAAAAAATGAATGTTTAACGATAATCCCGTAAATTATGTCAAAAATCGGAACAATTGATTTTGCCGGAGAGTCAGGCAAAATGTACACTTTTAATGTTTATTCGATTGACAATAATCAATTTAAACCCAAAGGTGGTGTCTATGTTATAACCAAACGTACTGAAAAACCAGATGGCAAAGCAGTTCATAAAAAGGTATACATAGGTTGTGCAGAAGATTTCTCAATTGCTTTTGCAGACCATGAAAAAATGAGTTGTTTTAAAGATGAAGAAGCAAATTGCATTTGTACCTATTGGGAAGACAGTCATGAATTAAGGGAAGCTGTAGCTGAAGATTTAATTGACAACTATCACCCTCCTTGTAATTAACATTTTAATATAAAAACAAAGAGTTGTTCCATCTTATGTGCAACTCTTTGTTTCTTAGGAATCCCTTTATATCTCTATTCTCAATAAATCCTTTCATTTGCAGATTTCCCCTTACTGCTAATCGGAATAACAGTAATGTGTTTTTATGATTATTTTTCTCAGGTAGATTCAAAATAATTAAAAAGAATTAATTTTGTGGTATATCATTAATGAAAAAAACAATCTCATATGTCAGGTCATAGTAAATGGTCAACCATCAAAAGGAAAAAAGGGGCAATTGATGCCAAAAGGGGGAAAGTATTCACAAAACTAATTAAAGAAATTTCCATAGCTGCACGTGAAGGCGGGGGAGATCCTGCGGCAAATCCCAGGCTGAGATTAGCTGTACAAAATGCAAAAGGGGCAAACATGCCCAAGGAAAATATTGAGCGGGCAATAAAAAAAGGTTCGGGAAATGATGCTACCGAATACATAGAACCTTCTTATGAAGGATATGGGCCTCAAGGTGTAGCGGTGTTCGTAGAATGTACAACTGATAACCTTAATCGTACTGTATCGTCCGTAAGATCAATTTTTAATAAGTATGGAGGAAGTTTGGGCACAAAAGGGATGCTTGAGTTTATCTTTGACAGGAAAGGTGTATTCACCATTCCAGTGCCCAAAGGAGCGGATGAAGATGCATTTACTTTAGAGTTGATTGATGCCGGAGCTGAAGATGTAGAAGTGGATGAAGGATATTATGAAGTAACCTGTGCCATGGAAGATTTTGGGAGTATTCAAAAAAAGTTGGAGGAAATGAAAGTAGAGCCCGAAGATGCCGAATTGAGACGGGTTCCTAAAACTGTTGTGGATTTAAATGACGAAGCTTTTCAAAAAGTTATGAAGCTAATTGAAGCTTTGGAAGATGACGATGATGTTCAGAAAGTTTATCACAACATCAATATAACAGATGCTCAAATGGATTTGATTTAAAAAACCCAACAACATAAGTTATTTTATAAGCGGGATCATCCCGCTTTTTTTATTCAATTTTTATTCAATTATGAATTTTTTATTGATCCAGTGCATACCCAATGCTAACAATAAGTGATTTTCTAATGTTATCTTGTTATATGTATTAAAAAAATAATAGGAGGACTTATGAAAAATTATATGATTTTACTTTTACTTGTATCTATGTCAATAATGATATCATGTAGTAAAAAAGTTGCTTTCGAGCGTTCAGATATAGTTCCCGCTGCAGAAGCTGACATCAAGGTCAAAACTGACAAAAATGGAAACTATGAAATGGAAATCAGTGTGGAAAATTTAGCCCATCCACAAAACCTAAATCCTGCTAAGAAAACCTATGTGGTCTGGATGGAATCTAAAGATTACAGGGTATATAATCTAGGGGAATTAAAAGTTTCAGACAATTTAAAGGGATCACTAACTGCGGTTACTCCACACGAACCGGATAAAGTTTTCATTACCGCTGAGGATAATTCTTCGGAAAACAGACCGGGCAATCATATCGTGCTTACTTCCAGCAGGTTTTAATAGTATATTTTCCAACTATCCCGTATGGCAGTGACCCTATGGGATAGTTCATTTTAATTTTCGCAAAGCTTTCCGTGCTTCAGAATTATCTTCATTTAATTGAATACTTTTTTGGTAATTTATTTTTGCCTGTTCTGTTTGATCCATGCTTTCTTTCAACTTTCCTAAATAATAGTATGCTTCACTTTGGTTGTTAACTGTCAATCCAATGGATAAGGCTTTAAGCAAGGACTTTTCAGCTAAATTCAACTGTTTTCCAGATATCACAGCGGTTTTACCATACTCGAAATGTGCAGTTGCACTTCCTGCATCACTATCTATTGCCATTTGGTGATAATACATTGCAGAATCATAATTTTCAATTGTGCGGTATTGATTTCCAAGTCCTGTATACAGATACTCCACCCCAGGATGTTTGCTAATAGCCACCCTGTATTGTGAAATAGCTTTCGAAGCACTTCCTCCAGCTATTCCTGGAGCCTGTCCATAATATTCAGCCAAATACATTCTTGATTCCAGGTCGTCAGGGTTTAATTCTACAGCTGCCTTAAAATCATTTAGTGTTTTACTTGCATACACACCTTTCATGATGAGATTAGATGCCATCAATAAGCTAAGATGACTTCTCCCTCGCCAATAATAGTATAAAAAATTATTGTGATCCTTTCGTATGGCTATTTCCAAATAATCTTTGGCGTCATTGTAATTTTCACTTATAAACTTAATTCGTCCCATATAATAGTTGGCCTCAGCATGTTCCGGGTGTTGCTGCAGATATTTATTAAAAAAAGCTTCTGCACCATTATAATCTGTCTTATTAAAAAGTGCTACCCCTGGACGAATGTCGCTCATAGCTACACCAGCTGTTAACATAATGATTATTCCCAATAAATAGATTCGTTTTATCATAGGTTTAAATTTTATAATAAATAAATCAGTATTGTATTATCATTCAACGAGACAATACCACATAACGAGCAACAAAAATGTGAACATTTCACCCATAAATCCACATTTTTGAATAAACAATAAAATAAATCAAGAAATCAGACGGTTTTATTAGGAAAATTTACACTTCTTTAAAATTTTTGCATTTATTATTTATATAAAAATGAATTAAATAAATAACCACCTGTTAAACTATCAATATGGCAGAAATTGGTCATATTGTCGCTGATATTTTCTGGTTGAAGACCCATTATCAGCTAAGCCAGACAGTATCTTTTACTTAAAAAGTATAACTAATTATTAGCTGGAACAGTTTTTGATATAATAGTTTCGAATTTGGGGTAAGTAGTTTATCTTTAAACAGTATAATAATCAAATTCACAAATTTTCTGTTATATAAAGAAGCCATATCATGAAGCTTTTATTTATGAAGTTTATATTATTTATTGGCATTATTTTCTGGGAATCATCTGCCTTAGCGCAAGGATACAGTTTCCATAAAGCTGAAAAACTACCAGAAGTCATCAATACAGATGCTGAAGAAAGTTATCCCCTACTTTCACCTGACGGCAAAACATTATTTTTTACGCGCTTTAACCCCATAAACAATAGCCGTAAGCTATTAGGGTCAGATATATGGAAGAGTGTCAAAGATGAACAAGGTAATTGGCAGGAGGCTGTATTAATGCATAAGTCCCTTAACAATAAAAAGCATAATGTGGCAATTGGAATCAATCCCTTGGGAAATAGATTATATTTACTCAATGCTTATTCGGGTTTGCATAAAACTGATGTAGCTACTTATGATATTGAATTTGAAGATTCAAAACCAATTACTTCGAATATCCCCAAAATAAATACTTCAGATGGGTTTTTAGGGTTGTACGTTCATCCTTCAGAGAGAATAATTCTTGCCTCAATGGAAGGGGACGACACATATGGCAAGGAGGATTTATATGTCATGTTAAAGGATAGTTTAGGCGTCTGGACAGGACCCCATAACCTTGGCCCGATGATCAATACCAGTGGATTTGAGATTTCACCATTCCTGACTGATGATGGGAAAACTTTATTTTTTTCCAGTAATGGGCATGGGGGATTTGGTGATGCCGATCTATTTGTGACACATCGCCTATATGATACCTGGAATGTATGGACAAGGCCAACTAATTTAGGTAGAAATATAAATTCAGAAAAGTTTGATGCATTTTTAACATTATCAAGGGATAATCAAGCTTACTTTATCAGTAATAAAGAAGGTGGTTTCGCTGATATTTACACAGCCAGTCCGGTGATAGAACAAGCTGACTCTACAGCTGTAAGAATTCAGCAATTAATTGAGGATGCACAAAGGTTACTTGAACAGCCAAGAGAGTAAGATGTGACTTGGGACTGATTAAGTATAAATTTTTTAATATTTAATATAGCTTTTTATAAAAAGCGTAGATTTTTTTGTATAAATTTGTGTAAGATTTTTTGAGTATTTAAACTGCGTGGTTATGATGAATTTTCTAAGAAGTTTGTGGAAAAATAAATTGTGGTTACTTTTAGTACCTGCCATTACCGTGGGAGCGATATATGCGTATTACAATTTTACTACTGATACTTATTCTTCTTCGGCAACATTGGCAACTAATCTCAAAGAACAATCAGGATCTCAAACTCAGATTATGGATATCATGGATCTGATGAATTCCGAATTAACAGTACATTTACTTTCTTATAAACTCTTGCTTAATGACTTGGCAAATGAAAAAGACGCTTACAGGAAGATAAGCCGTTACCAGATAAATGAAATGATTAAGGAATATCCTAATTTATATTATGATAATGAGAAAGATCATGTTGCTGAAATAAAAAAGCTTTTGAAAAGAAAATTGGAAAAATTTGAGAAACTAAATCCAGATGAAAATGAATATAATAAACTAATTGCGGATATTCTCCAATCATATAAATATCAGCCTGAAGAACTGAGTAGATATCTCGAGATTAACAAATTCAATGAAGATGGTATAAAAGTAAAAGCAGGTTCTGAAAATCCTGAACTATCCGCTTTTATGGTCAACAGCTTCGCAAGAGAGTTTATAAGATACTATGAAAATTTACAGCTGTCGCAAAAAGTACCCAAAGAGTTGGGACATCAACTGGCAGAAAAAAAGCGTTTACTGGACGAAAAAAACAGATATCTAAATCAATTAAAAAATACTGACGAAGAAAACTTCAATCTGGATTATAATATCAGTCAATTAAAAGATTTTACAATTAAGAAAGACAACCTACTGGATGAAATCAGGTCTTTGCAAATGCAGATCGAGTCTACTAATGCAAAAATACAAGAATCTCAGACTGCAACTAACTCACGTTCATCAAACGCACGGATCATTCAGCTTCAGAATAAAATAAATGAAATAAATCAACTTTATGTCAATTCAGGGTCTACAAATCAGGAGCTGCTGAAAACCCTGGAACAATTGCGAGGAGAGCTTCGCAGTGAAATGAGTAAAGCAGCATCATCATCTGACGGGAGCGGGCTATCAGTAGCAGAATTGACCAATAAAAAAGAGGACTTGGAATTAAAATTAAGAATTTCAAGATCAAATCTAACTTCTATTGATGCTAACATAAAAAATCTCAACCGAAGTATTTCAGGTTTATCCTCTACACGGTCATCAATTAGAGAGGCGGAACAGGACGTTGAAAAATCAATGAATGAATATCTGGCCGTCTTGGACGTATACAACAAAACCACCAAAGATCAGGGCTATTCGGCCCATCTGGAATTGGTTACACCAGGAGTACCTGAAGCACCTCATCACGAACACGCTATCAGGACTTACTCCTTTGCAGGTGCAGGATCACTTATGCTGGTAGTCATGTTGATCTTTATTGGCACTATGGCCGATTCTACCATTAAGAATCAAAAAAGGTTCAGGAATAAAGTTCGGGTAAAATTGGCAGGATTGATCAATGAGATTTCTTCCGAAAAAATCGATCTGGGAAGATTGTTTTCCAAAGATCAGGACAATGAAGAATACGAACGATTTAAACAACAACTTAGAAAAGTAAGAAATGAGTTGTTGTCATACAAAGAGGATAAAATTTTCCTGTTTACGAGTCCTAAAAAAGGCGAAGGGAAAAGCTTTTTAATATTGTGTCTGGCATATTCATTAAGCTTGCTCGATAAAAGGGTGCTAATTGTGGATACTAATTTTAAAAACAATACGCTTACAGAATTGCTCACCCCTGAAGCTGTTGAAACCAGCCTTGTAGAACTTAAACGAAAGCTTATTACTGATCCTGATTTTGGGAAATCACCAGTGGAAAACCGTAAAGACCAAGAGTTGTTACAAGCTTATAATCCGGAGTTTTTCGAAGAAGCCTCTTCACCTGCCATTCCAGTGTACGACAATATTGACATTATTGGCAGTAAGAGAGTGAGTAACTCGCCTTCTGAAATATTCGCAGGCAAACATTTTGATTCTTTGTTAAGTGAGCTTTCATTACAGTATGACTATATATTTATGGAAGGTCCGGCATTGAATGAATACAGTGATACTTTGGAGTTGGCTTCATATGTGGATAAAGTAGTTCCGATCTTTTCAGCAAAAACTTCGATCAAGCAAAAAGATAGGGATTCCATAATTAATCTTAAGAAAAAGATTAATGGAAAGCTTGCAAATGCTGTTCTTAATAAAGTCCGGTTATCAGATCTGGATGTTTAGGTTTTTAAATTACATAAATTTTAATATCTTAGTACTTTCATATATAAAGTACAATTTTTATGAATCATTTTGGTAAGTTTAGAGTGTTATTAATTTTTTTAATAATAACATGGATTTGCCCTTCCTTGGCCAATTCGCAAAATATAGATTATAACAGGGTAATTTTGCCTGAAAATGCTCAAAATATCAATGAACTTGAAAGGCTTGTACAGCTGGCCTGGAAAAATCATCCAGATAATAAAATAGCCACAAATCAGGTGGATATTGCCCGTGAACAAGTAAGATTATCTAAGGGTAATTGGGCAAGTGGATTTAAACTGACCGGTAACATAAATGAATTTATGTTAAAAGAGCCTGCTAATAATAATATCACAGGAGAAAGGCTATTCCCTAAATATCATATTGGCATTGAAATACCTTTAAGTATATTCTCATACAGCAAAGTCAAATCTGCCGAACTGATAGTAGCAAATGAGGAGTTGGCAATAAATAAAAGAAAGCTGGATGTAAGAGCTGAGGTCTCTGAAAATTACCAGGATTATAAATTTAATCAAATGGCACTTCAAATTCAGACAGAAGTCACTGAAAACGCATTTAACACATTCGCATTAATTGAAGATCGATTTAAAAACGGTGAAGCTTCTCTTAATGATTATAACAATGCTTTTAATAACTATAAAAGCGAACAACTAAAACGGGCAAATGCCCAAAGAAACCTGCAAATAGCCGTGGTCAGGTTAGAAAGACTCATTGGAGTTGATCTGGATACTGTAATTGGTGATTAGCCAATCATCCCTGAATCACTAAAAAACATATGACATTTCATTTGTCATAAAGAAATATTTTATAGGATGCGGTGATGTATTAACCGTCTTTCTAAAGAATTGCTTCCAATTCCTTTAACTTTCATCTATTGATTTAATAAATTTACGGCCAGGATATTTATTCTGGAATGCCTATGAGTAATGAGATAATGTATACCGAAGAGAGCATCAGATCACTTGATTGGAAGGAACATATCCGCTTGAGGCCTGGTATGTACATTGGTAAGCTTGGAGATGGTTCGGCCTATGACGATGGGATATACGTACTCTTGAAGGAGGTGATTGACAATAGCATTGATGAACACTTAATGGGTGCTGGTAAAACCATTGAAATAAAATTATCAGATCATCGTGTAGAAGTTAGGGACTATGGAAGAGGGATACCATTAGGAAAAGTAGTAGAATGTGTTTCCAAAATCAATACCGGTGGGAAATATGATTCAAAAGCCTTTCAGAAGTCTGTCGGACTTAATGGTGTAGGTACAAAAGCGGTGAATGCGCTTTCCTCTTATTTTAAAGTTCAATCTTTCAGGGAGCGTAAATCAAAACTTGCTGAATTCAGGGAAGGCAACCTGATCAATGATGCAAAAGAAACCACTTGCAACGATAGAAACGGCACCCTAATTACATTTGAACCTGATAATACCATTTTTAAAAACTATCACTACATTCCTGAATACGTTGAGAATCAGATTTGGAACTATGCCTTTCTAAATGCAGGATTAACCATTAACCTGAATGGCAAGAAATTCCATTCTGAAAATGGGTTGCTCGATTTATTAAAAAGAAAAACAGATGAAGAGAGTATCCGATATCCTATTATACATTTAAAAGGTGAGGATATAGAAATCGCCCTGACCCATGGCATGCAATATGGCGAGGAGTACTATTCTTTTGTAAATGGACAATATACCACCCATGGTGGCACCCATTTGGCTGCGTTCAGAGAAGCTCTGGTAAAAACCATCAGAGAATACTATAAGAAGGATTATGATGCTACCGATATCAGGGCCAGTGTGGTAGGTGCCATTTCCATTCGGATACAGGAACCGGTTTTCGAATCCCAGACAAAAACAAAACTGGGTTCTCAAAACATAGCTCCTGATGGACCTAGTACAAGGGTGTTTGTACATGATTTTATTAAAAAGGAGCTGGATAATTATTTGCATAAACACCCTGACACCGCTGCTGCACTTGAAAAAAGGATTATACAGTCGGAAAGGGAACGAAAAGAAATTTCCGGAATAAAAAAACTTGCCAACGAACGGGCAAAAAAGGCCAATCTTCATAATAAAAAACTTCGGGATTGCAGGCTACATTATGATGAAAAAGGCCGGGACGGATTAGACGATACCATGCTTTTCATCACAGAGGGGGATTCAGCAAGTGGATCTATTACCAAATCACGCAATGTGCAAACACAGGCCGTCTTCAGCCTTCGGGGTAAGCCGTTAAACTGTTTTGGCCTTACTAAAAAGATCGTTTATGAAAATGAGGAATTTAACCTGTTACAACATGCCCTGAACATTGAAGATGGCATTGATGGTCTCCGGTACAGAAAAATAGTAATCGCAACTGATGCTGACGTGGACGGAATGCACATCCGATTGCTCATGCTTACCTTTTTTCTTCAATTTTTCCCCGATCTGGTGAGAAACAACCATTTATATATCCTTGAAACGCCATTATTCCGGGTAAGAAATAAAAAAGAAACCATATACTGTTATTCCGAAGAAGAAAAACAGGAAGCCATTTCTAAATTAGGGGGCAAACCCGAAATTACCCGCTTTAAAGGTCTGGGTGAAATATCACCGGATGAATTTGGAGGTTTTATAGGTGAAGACATTCGCCTGGAACCGGTTATTTTAAACAAAGATACCAGCATCAAATCATTGTTAACCTTTTATATGGGTAAAAATACCCCCGAACGACAAAACTTTATTATTGATAATCTGAAAATCGAAAAAGACCTGACCAGGGAAGAACCGGTTATTCAGGATTGACATATCGGATATTAGAAAAAAATAGTTATGCAGGATAATGGGAACAAGAAGAATGGAGAAGATGATTCTCCTGTAAACGACGAATTGCATGATGTAATACATATTTCCGGCATGTACGAAAATTGGTTCCTCGATTATGCTTCGTACGTAATATTGGAAAGAGCCGTCCCTGCCATCGAAGATGGCTTTAAGCCGGTGCAAAGAAGGATTCTTCATGCCATGAAAGAAATGGATGATGGCAGGTTCAATAAGGTGGCCAATATCATAGGTCAGACCATGCAATATCACCCACATGGAGACGCATCAATTGGAGAAGCAATAATCAACATCGGCCAAAAGGAACTGCTGATCGAAACCCAGGGTAACTGGGGAGATGTAAGGACCGGAGATAGTGCTGCAGCTGCCAGATATATTGAAGCACGTCTGTCAAAATTCGCGCTCGACGTAGTGTATAACCCCCAAACTACCGAATGGCAGCTTTCTTATGATGGGAGAAAAAAAGAGCCGGTCACTTTGCCGGTTAAGTTTCCTTTGTTATTGGCTCAAGGTGTAGAAGGAATTGCCGTTGGGCTTTCAACAAAAATTTTACCCCACAACTTTGTGGAACTGATTAATGGTTCGATTGATATTTTGGAAGGTCGTACACCTGTACTTTATCCTGATTTCCAAACAGGGGGCATGATTGATGTGTCGGATTATAATGATGGTTTAAGGGGTGGGAAAGTCAGAATAAGGGCTAAAATTGAGGAATATGACAAAAAAACCCTGATCATTAAAGATATCCCTTTTGCCACCACTACTACAAATTTAATTGAATCCATTATCAAGGCTAATGACAAAGGAAAGATCAAGATCAAAAAAGTAGTGGATAACACAGCCAAAGATGTTGAAATATTGGTTTCTCTGGCTCCCAACCAATCCCCCGACATTACCATTGATGCGCTTTATGCTTTCACTGATTGTGAAATGTCAATTTCCCCAAATGCGTGTGTCATCATTGCGGATAAACCCCATTTTCTTACAGTTTCAGACATCCTAAAATACAATACCAACCAAACGGTAACACTCCTGAAAAAAGAACTTGAAATCAGGAGAAATGAACTGTTGGAGAAAATCCTGTTTTCTTCTCTTGAAAAAATATTTATAGAAAACCGGATCTACAGGGACATAGAAGAATGTGAAACCTGGGAAGCAGTGATAGACACCATCGATAAAGGATTGGATCCCTTTAAACCCCAGTTTTACAGGGAAATCACTCATGATGACATTGTCAAATTAACAGAAATCAAAATCAAACGAATTTCTAAATTCGATGCTTTTAAGGCTGATGAGTTATTAAAGAAACTTCAGGATGAACTCAAAGAAGTTGAACATCATCTTAAAAACCTAATTGATTATGCGATTCAATATTTCAAAGGGCTCAAAGAAAAATATGGAAAAGGTCGGGAACGGAAAACAGAAATAAGAGCTTTCGATAGCATTGTGGCAAATGTTGTTGCAGCAAATAATGCAAAACTGTATGTAAACCGGCAGGAGGGCTTTATTGGGTATGGATTGAAAAAAGATGAGTTTGTATGCGATTGCTCAGACATTGACGATATTATTGTCATTCGTCGTGACGGGGTATGCATGGTATCAAAAATTGCTGAAAAGGTGTTCGTGGGAAAGGACATTATGCATGTAGCCGTTTTTAAGAAAAACGATGATCGAATGGTATATAACGTGGTGTACCTTGACGGCCAAACAGCGAAATCATTTGTGAAAAGGTTTCAGGTATTGGCAATCACACGCGACAAAGAATATCAACTTACAAAAGGAACAAAAGGGTCAAGGATATTATACTTAACTGCTAATTCCAATGGGGAAGCAGAAACCATTCATGTTACCCTTACTTCGACCAGTAAAGCCAGAAAGAAAACTTTTGACTTTGATTTTTCTACCATTGACATCAAAGGCAGGAGTGCTCAAGGAAATATCCTTACCAAATATTCTGTGAAAAAAATCCAATTAAAATCAGAAGGAGTATCTACGCTGGGTGGTCTGGATATCTGGTTTGATGAATCTATCGGTAGGTTAAACACAGATAAACGTGGTAAATATCTTGGTAATTTTAAGAATGGCCATTCGATTTTAGCTATCTACAAGGATGGAAGTTATGAGGTTACCAGTTATGAATTGACAAACAGGTACGATGTGGAATTATTGGTTCACATTGAAAAATTCAATCCTGAAAAAATCATTTCATGTTTATATCAGGATGGGGCTAGCAAGATATATTATGTTAAAAGATTCAAAATAGAAACCAGCAGCCTGGATAAGAAATTTTCATTTATCAGTGAAGCCAAAGGTTCAATATTATTATTGGCTACTACCCTTCCAAATCCGCAGGTTGAACTCGATTTTGTAAGAAAAGGCAATGTAGAGACCATCATTCACGATCTGGAAGATTTAATTGATGTGAAGGGATGGAAATCTATTGGCAATAAACTTTCTTACCTGAAAATTAACGATGTGCGAATGGTAGAGAAAGAACCAGAATCAAATGAGTTATCTGACCTTGAAGAAGAACCTGACCAGAATGATACCGATGCTACATCTGAAGATCAAACTGAGGAATCAAAAAAAGATGAAAAAAATATAACGGGAACTACTTTCAAAGTAGGGTCAACTATTGATTTTGGTTCAACTGATAAACCAGGAAACAGTGAGCAATTGAATCTTTTTGGGAACAATAGTGAGTAAATAGCAAGGATTTATTTAACTTTAGAAACATCTATAGATGATAAATAAATTCCAGTGTTTTGTTGAGTTTGGAGGAAATTGAGGATTTATGAGAGGAGTTCGCGTAATCTTTAAGACTTTATTTATATTAGGGGCAGTTATCGTTCTACTTTTCATTCTATGTAACATCTGGGTAGTGGCTTCAACAAAAGGGCGTATATACTCCTCAATAGAAGATATTCCCCAAAATGATGTAGCCATTGTATTAGGTACCAGTAAAAGCC
>JAEWLI010000109.1 GCA_023393375.1 Bacteroidota bacterium | reverse complement strand
TAGTGGGAGAGGGGCTGTACAGAGTAATTGTATCAGGTGCCATACTCATGAAAATGAGAATGTAGGTACTACTGCTGTGACATTAGAAACCAGCCGGCATGGCGAAGGTAAATTATGCTGGGATTGTCACAGAGAGACACCTCATGGAAGTGTGAGGAGCTTAACTGCTACCCCAGCTACTTTAGTGCCGTTGCCTCAGAGTCCGGTACCAAACTGGTTAAAGAATCTTAGAAAACAAGAATAATAAAAATAAATTTTTTTCCTATGGGAAGACTTCAAGATATCATTCAGCGGAACCCCTGGTTTGGGTGGTTATTATTTTTCTTTACCGCATTCATAGTATTCATGTTAGGGCTGTTTGCTTCCTCTGTGATGGAAAGACGAACCGAGGCTTTATACCTGGATCAGAAAAAAGTGGCTATCAACAGGCTGGAACCTCGGGATGATATTTGGGGGATTAATTATCCACAACAATATGAAAGTTATCAAAAAACCAGCGATACTACATTCCAAAGCAGGTACAATGCAGCAGATAATGTAGATATGTTGGAAAAATATCCAAATCTGGTTGTCCTATGGGCTGGATATTTATTTTCTGCTGATTATACTCAGGCCCGAGGTCACTATTATGCCGTTGAAGACATTAGGGAAACATTAAGAACAGGTGCCCCAATGTCACCGGATGGAGGCCCTCAACCTGGTACTTGCTGGACTTGTAAAAGTACTGATGTGCCCAGAATGATGGAAGAACTAGGGATTGCAGAATTTTATGGTGCTACCTGGGCAGAACATGGACACCAAATTACCAATATGATAGGGTGTGCCGATTGCCATGACGAAACTACCATGAGCCTGAAAATTACCAGGCCAGCACTCATTGAAGCTTTTGAACGAAGAGGGGAGGACATTACAAAAGCTACCCATCAGGAAATGAGAAGTTTAGTTTGCGCACAGTGCCATGTAGAATATTATTTTAATAAAGAATATCCACAAGAAGGTGTACCATATCTAACTTTCCCCTGGGATAATGGACTGGAAATAGAAGATATGGAAAGCTATTTCGACAGTATCCAGTTTTCTGATTGGACTCATAAACTCAGCAGGGCACCAATGATTAAAGCACAACATCCCGATTATGAATTATACCTTACTGGAATTCATGCCCGAAGAGGGGTTACCTGTGCAGATTGCCACATGCCATATCGTTCAGAAGGTGGGGTAAAATTCACAGATCATCATATACAAAGCCCGTTGAACAACGTGGCCGGTTCTTGTCAGGTCTGCCACAGGCAAAGTGAAAGTGAACTAATAGCCAGTGTATATGCCAACCAGGATCGTGTAACCGAAGCCAGATTAAGAGCAGAAGATGCTTTAGCCAAATTGCATATTGAAGCTAAGTTTGCCTGGGATCAAGGGGCAACAGAAGAACAAATGAAAGATATACTGATTGATATCAGACATGCACAATGGAGATGGGACTTTTCAGCTGCCAGTCATGGTGCGTCAGCACATGCGCCAACTGAAAGCTTACGATTATTAAGTTCATCTATCAACCTTGCACAGGAAGCTCGTGTAAAGATTGCCCATGTATTAGCAGAGCTAGGTCACCGTGGGCCGGTGCCGATTCCAGATATTTCTACCAAAGCAAGTGCACAGGCATATATCGGCCTTCCTATGGACAAAATGATCAGTGAAAAACAACAATTCATGAGCCAGATTATTCCCCAGTGGGTAGATAAAGCTGAAGAAAGAGAAGCAGGATGGGTGCAATATTAGTTAGTAGCTGGTAATTAATGGCTCAAAGGTCTTTACATTTGTAACCATTAGCACCGCTATGATCAGCATTCTGAGAAAAACTTTAGCTTCATACTTATATCATAGTGCCCGGTCAAGGGCATTATTTAGTTTATATGGTGTAGTTATCAAAGAGGTGCGGGTCTCTTTTCGGCAGTTTTTCACCTGGGATTATCCATTTACCAGTTTGGTCAGGGTGATAACAATCATCCTCTCTACACTCAACAGGTTGTTTTTGGGAAGGAGTTTAAAATATAGTTTTTCATTTACCGGTGAAGATCGTATTTTGGAAGGACTGTTAAAACCTATTATTACGGAAAATGGATTTTATGTGGATGTTGGTTGCAATCATCCCATATTTTTATCCAACAGTTATGGCTTTTATAGGAAAGGATGGAAAGGGATTTGTGTAGATGCCAACAAGGAATTGATCAAAAAGTATAGATATTACCGGCCTAAAGATATTGCGGTTTGTGCGTTGGTTTCAGATCAAACACAGGAACTGACATTTCATAATTCTCAAAACGATGTATTGTCAACTGTAGAGATGTCAAATGTTGAGTTGATGAGACAGGAGGGGTTATCTTATAATCTTAGTAGGATGATACCACAAACGCTCACCGCCATTTTACAAAAATGTAATGCGCCACCACAATTTGAATTTCTTTCTATAGATGTAGAAGAACATGACTTGAATGTATTGATGTCTTTGGATCTGAATAAATTTAAACCTAATGTAATTGTGGTAGAAGATGAGTCTTTTGATCCGGTTGATCCAAAAAACAACAGGATTTATAACTACTTGAAACAATGGAATTATGAAATTGAGGGATTTATACTAAAAAATCTATATTTCAGGAGGATTGTGCATTAATATAATTAATAGTCAATGTGCTTTAATAATCCGCTTTTAAACCGGGTAGTTTGATTTCTGACCCGGTGGGATGAAATTCTGTTAGTATTGGTAATTCCAAAAAAAACATTTGCGTCTTTTTTAGCTTTTCTACGTCATAAAGGTTATTCAGAACAAATTGACTTACATTAATGAATGACATAACCAAAAACATATGGAATGATTTCCATAAAGAATTAAAAAACTTCATCCTAAAAAAAGTAAGGGACGAACATATTGCCAATGACATTTTACAGGATGTATTCCTAAAAATAATTGATAATTCGGGGAAAATAAACAACGCCAAAAGTGTACAACAATATATTTATGGTATTGCACGTAATGCCACAATTGACCACTTCAGGAAATCTGGTAAAACGACTTACGTAGAAAACGAATACGCTCTCATTTCTGAAGAAGAAACCGAATCATTAAATGCTACTATTGCAAATTGCTGTATTAAACCTTTTATCGGGCAACTTCCGGAAAAGTACCAGGTGGCTTTGAAAAAAACAGAATTTGAAAATGTTAGTCAGAAGGATTTAGCTATAGCACTCAATATATCGTATTCAGGTGCAAAATCAAGAGTTCAGAGAGGAAAAGAAAAATTGAAAGAACTTATTTTGGCCTGTTGTAACTTTCCAAGTGATACCTATGGCAATCTGCAGCCTGTGGAAACCAAGAATTGTAATTGCGATTAATTTTTTGCGTCTTTTTCTCTTATCCTGCGTGATTAGAGCAATCAACAAAAAAGACGAATATGAAAATCATGTACATTTTCACGCATCCTGATGATGAATCATTTGGACCAGCAGGAGCAATTGACAAACAGATTAAAGATGGTAATGAGGTTATTCTCCTTACTCTTACAAAAGGTGGTGCTACAAAAGTAAGGCATCAACTTGGTTTATCCATCAAGGAAATGGGAGCGGTAAGGGTAGAAGAAATGCAAAAAGTACGAAAGACGTTAGGCATTTCAGAAATGACTATTTTGGATTACCAGGATGGAGGACTTGCTAAAGTCAATCCTTTCCAACTAGAACACGAAATTTGTAAATGGCTTGAACAGTACCGGCCGAATGTGGTGATTACCTATCCAGTTCACAGAGGAAGCGGGCACCACGACCATATAGCCCTGCATCACATCATCAAACGGCTTTATTTCGGCAAAACAGATGACCTGCAATTTTGGAATCGACTTGCTTATTTTACAGTAGTCGATACCGGGCTTCCCATGTTTCTTGAAGGCGGTATACCTCGAGTAACCTGGTCAAAAAAGGAGGATATCATGGTAACCGAGAAATTGAATGGTGCCAATATCGCAAAAATGAAAGAAGCTTTGCTTTGCTATGACACCTATCAGGAAATGGTAAAGACTACAAATGTATTCGACAGAATTGGCGATACCACTTACTTTGAACTCGAGAATGAAACGCTTCCAAAAATGCTATCATCGATAACTGAATCAATAAATAATTAACGTAATGAAAATAGAGACAATAAAAGAAGAAATCAAAAGATCCTATGGTGCTATTGCTAAGGGCAACACCCAAGTAGGTTGCTGTTCCACGGGTTCAGGTTGTTGCACAACTGAAGAATTAAGTACTTCAATGGCCGAAAACTATGAAGTTATCAAGGGATATGCAAAAGAGGCGGACTTGTCATTAGGGTGCGGTGTTCCCACGGAAATTGCCAACATTAACGAAGGAGACACCGTTATCGACCTTGGTTCGGGTGCGGGGAATGATGTTTTCATAGCAAGAAGTATCGTAGGCGACACAGGAAAGGTAATCGGCATTGACATGACTGCTGAAATGGTAATCCGAGCTTTACAGAACAACCAAAAGCTAGGTTATAAAAATGTAGAATTTGTTTTAGGAGAAATAGAAAATATGAAAGGGATACCAACGAATACAGCAGACGTAGTGATTAGTAACTGCGTGTTGAACTTGGTACCTGACAAGGAAAAAGCATTTCAGGAAGTCCACAGGATTTTGAAAGTTGGCGGGCATTTCAGTATTTCGGACATCGTATATGTCGGGACACTTCCCAATGGGTTATTAGAAGCAGCAGAAATGTATGCAGGCTGTGTTTCAGGAGCCAGTGAAAAAGGTGCTTATTTGGGGATTATTAAATCAGTCGGTTTTAAGAACATTCAAATTAAAAAAGAAAGACGGATTGAAATACCTGATGAGTTACTTTTAAAATACATTAGTTCAAAAGAATTAGACCAATTCAGAAAAACAGATTCGGGAATATACAGCATCACACTCTATGCGGATAAATTGGAGGAAGGGGCTTGTTGCGAAAATATAGAAAGTGGTTGTTGTGGGAGCGAGGTTCCAACTTCCGACAAAACGGACAAGTCATCTTGTTGCGGAAGTACTTCAAAGGGTAATAATACAGGTTGCTGCTGATATGCATGACCTTACGAGTAGTTTGACTGTGAGCGAAATGTTCACGGTCAAATGTACTCTTATTTCAGGGCAGGTTAATACGATACACTAAAAGACGATGATTTCTCCTGCTTGGCACTCTCAGAAAAGCTCGAACACACTTCAGTAAGCAATCTGCAAAAAAACCGCAAGGTTTTTTGCAGGTTTTAATTGATACTTCACTACTCAAAACTAATCTCATAAATACCTCCTTTATATAGGCCTGCCAATAATCTCTTATTTTCACCAGTACCGGTCCAAACCATGTCATATATTCCTCCGAAATCAATTTCATCACTTTCATAGGTTTTCCATGAGTCACCGTTATTGGTACTGCGGTATAAAATGAAAGGTTGAGGATCATCAAAACTTTTGATCCAGCCTCCTGCACAAATAGTAGACGGATCAGCAGGATCTCTGGCAATACCAAAGAAAAATCGGCTGGATTCATGCGTATCGATAACGGTTTGCCAGCTTTCACCATTGTTGATAGTCTTAATTAATCCGCCTTCAAAGCCAGCCAGTATGGTTTCCGACTCGGTGGGATGAAATATCATTTCTTTAGCGACAGTTGGAGCAGGCAATAAGTCATACATTTCAGTCCAGTTTTCGCCCCCATCTATTGTTCTTAACAGGTAACCCTGCTCTATGGCATTTTGGCCTCCAGCCCAAATGTGCTGGTTTTCATGGGGGTTAACCCTTACAATAGATACTCCGCTGGCAAATCCATTCCATTCACCATAAATGGGCGTCCAAGACATACCCGCATCTTCGGTTTTGGCAACTACATTATTTCCGACGCCATACCAAACATCGACATTTTCGGGATCCTGCCATAAATCCCGTACGATTTCATTTTCGGTGCCACCAAATCCATTCTGGAAATCCTCCCAGGTGTCACCACCATTAGTGGTTTTGTACAAAGAAGGATTTTCTGGATTTTCCCTGTCGGTTAAAGAAACTACAAATTCGTTTTCATTCAATACCAACACCGCCTGAACATTCTTACCCGAAAATCCCTTCAGGTCCCAATCCGGTTCATCGGTTAATTCAGCTGTATAAAATCCCTGATCGGTAGAAACATAGACATGATTGGCCTTGATTTTTATTTCGTTGATGATGTGATCATCCAGTCCGAGAGCTGTCAATTTCATTTGAATTTCTGGCTGTTGATCATTGTCTGTATCACAGCTGATCATGGTTAAAGCCAGTATGCCAATAAAAAAATATTTACCCATTAGTTATAGTGTTTTAAGGTTGTTAGTATTTCAAACCCATTGACCCGGAATAGGTTCCGATAGTTTAAATTGGGTTTAATTGGATGATTGAGTTACCATGAATTTCCATCTAATTCTAGATACAAAACCCCGGGAGATCCCTGTGCACAGGGATGACGTCAAAGTCGTGAGCATTCTATTGAGTCATGTTTTGAAAATTATTAATGATTCTTTGTCTTTAGAACCAGCTTTGAACTTTAATCTTCCTTCCCCGCTACTATCCGCCAACCCACCACTGCGTCATTCCTGCGCATGCAGGAAACTCCTGATGATAGCACAATGATTGGTTAAAATGAAGGATCGGTTATCTGGGAGCAGTGCTTATCGATACTGAGTACAAAACCCGGGAGATCCCTGTCAAAGTCGTGAGCATTCTAT
>JAEWLI010000094.1 GCA_023393375.1 Bacteroidota bacterium | reverse complement strand
CCCTTTATGGGTTTATTATTTAAAAACCACTGATGTTCCACCGCAGCATTTGTATAAAGAGAATCTCCTTCTGATATGATTTCTGGTCTTTCAGGAGAACTCTTGATAACTACTTCATCTGAATAATCACTCCAGCAGCCAAACTGATCCTTCACCCTCACAGCATAATTCCCGGATATATCGGCAGTAATCGTACCAGACGCCTCTCCATGTTTCCATTCATACTCAGCAAATCCCTCTGGAGCAGATAACTCAGTTCCTGTATTGTCACACCATCCTGAGTTGCCTTTCATATTTACCATTGGTTTAACCGATTTACAAAGACTGTTACCTTTTGTTATGATACTTTGAAATATATTTCCTTTTGCATCTACAGCTTTTATCCTGTAATAAAACTTTTGATTCGGATTGAGGCCGGAGTGCACAAGCTGATTAGAACCATCTGTTATTTCTTCCAATACTTTAAAATCTGTGGAATCAGTGGAATATTCTATCGAAATATTGGAGAAATTTCCGGGAATTTCGTCCCATGATAGTTCTATTTGGTTTGATGCTATTCCTGTTGCACTCATTCTGGCATTACTTGCAGTAGCATTGGTAACTAATACACCTGCTGTATTAGAGTAATGAGAACTTCCAGCTTGGTTGATCGCCTTAACCCGATAATAATAGTGATTACCAGATTTTACACCTTTATGCGAAAATGAGTTGGAATTCATTCCTAGTTGTTTTAATACTGTAAAGCCTGTGTTGGATTTATTGGATACTTCTACCACATAACCAGTTTCTATTATTGTTCTGTCATTCCATTTTAATAAGACTTCAGATGAAGACACTCTACTGGCTGTCAAACTGGTGGGGCCGGTAGGAGGCATAAAATTAGTTGTTCCTTTTACAACATTGCTATAGTCAGAAGTTCCATCACCGTTTTTTGCCATTATTCTATAATATTTGGTAGTACCAATAGGCATCCCGGTATGTGAATGAGAAGTTGCATTGGCCGAAAGGTCTCTTAGTTTAGTAAAACCACCGTTGGAACTATTGGATACCTCAAGAATAAACCCTGTTTCGTCAGAGCTATTATCTTTCCAACTTAATCTGATATCGGTACCTGTAACACTGGTTACCCTGAGTTCAGACGGGGCAGCTAACTTATCACCGGAAACTGGTGGCGGGGCAATAGCTACAGGTTGCGCTGGTTGGCTACCACCAAATATATTTAAATTATGATTGAACATAAACATCACACCAGGGAAAGTACCTGCATCACCATTCCAAATGGCAAAAGCTCCAAAACCTGCAGGACTGGTCGGGTATGGGCCTACCTTTGAAGATTTTCTTTCAATAACTGATTGGGAATAATTGTCCTTATAGAAAGTACTGGCTTGAATCAAAAGGCATTCATGAGCTGAATACCATTTGCTAGGTGTGTGTTTACCATCAATAATAGTAGATGGATTGCTATACCGATAGAATTTATTGGTACCGTCGACCAGTTTCATATAACTTTGCATCGCCCATTTCAAGGATTTTTTTGTGTTTCCTTGTGTACCATACAATCCATGAGTGGTCTCATAATAATAAATCTCTTTATCACCTCGTCTTGCCAGGGCATCGGCTACAGTTATAAGGGCAGATAAGGTGGAACCCAGGTATGCAAATCCCCTATCTGGTAATCCATGGTCTCCACGATGGAACTCAGCAAAAGCACCATTCGGGTAACAAGCAAAAGCAAGAAACTCTTTTGCAAACTTTTTATAAGAAACTACATGACTGGAAATTCCATATTTCACACCAACTAACCCCACAAACCGGATTTGTGTAGCTTTCCTATTGTTGTACATCCTTTGTGTCTGAGTGGTTTTAGGGCCTCCGTGATAAGCAGGCTCTTGTTCATATTTCAAAGCTTTGTGAATCAGCTGTTCTACATGGGTGGCAGAATTTCTGTTGCTGAACATTGAATTTATATAATGATCTACGTCTTTCTGAAAAAAGTTACCCCAATCTTTGAACCATTTGTCAATCATGGCTTTTTCAGAAGAAGAAAATTTTATCCCTCCAATTTCCATATATTCATATATATATAATAACTGAGTAAGCCAATAAGAGATAGTAAAACTAGGGTGGCCGTCTGCAAGCGTAAAATTACACCATCTGGATTTGTTGGTAGGTTGTAAATTTGGTTTGGTTACCTGCAACAGGAATTGTTTTTTTGCCGTATTTAAAACGTGTGCATCATTTTTAATTAAACCGTAAAAAGCAGCACTTACCCAATATGTCATTTCCCGGTATTTCGGGCCGGTTACACCTGGTTTTTCTATTACGGGTTTTACACAGCCAGATCCTGAAATGCCATTCCAAAGTGAATTACCCGGATTAGCCATAAACCTGTCTTTGTCTTTTAATATCCTGGCCCAATCACCCGGACTATTGGTACTTACATCCCCGTTTACTCTGTATGGACCTTGCTGAGACCTGACCCTCCATAGATCTAATTCAGCTTTGGTTACATGTAAACCTAAATTCTGGGCATTACTTTGTTGAAACATTAGGAATACTATTCCCAAAATAAATAAAGTTTTAAGCATGGTTGATAATTTTAGCAGATTAATATTTGAATGCTGTAAAACTATAGTTGAAAGAGAGAAGAAAAAAACCAAAAAGATGTATTGACTTACAAAAGAAGATACTGAAAAATTCACCATATCTTGATCTAAGGCTTTATAAATCAGTAAGTTAATTGAAAATTTCTAATACCAGATAGTGTTATTTGACTTATTTGTAGAAAACATCTACAGCATAAAAAAAAAATTATTACATACTACCCATAAAATTTTTTAATTTTTATCGGTTGATGTGGCTAATTTTTAAAATTAAGTGGGTTTGTATTATATTTCCATATCTTTGTTCACATCAAAGATTATGTGTATTCACATATACCTCTTGTTATTATATATAATTAAATCAAGTCGGTGTGAAATTGTTTTATTATCAGGGCAATAATTTCGGGGATGAATTGAACCCATTAATTTTTAATAAGTTGTTACCGGACTTTTTTGACAACAATGAGCAGGAAGTGTTTTTAGGTATCGGTTCTATATTAGGTTTTGAACAATACAAAAAAGCACAAAAAAAAATTATATTTAGTTCTGGTATAGCCAAAGGAAATCAAAAAGAATACGGTACTTTACCTGTCATAGATAATAGCTACGAATTTTTGTGTGTGCGTGGACCTCTTACAGCAGAGACATTGGGTTTGGATCCTAAATTGGCAGTTACTGATGGAGCGGTTTTAATCTCAACGATCAGCCAACCACCTCAACCAAAAAAATACCCCTACACTTTTATTCCACACAAAAATACGACCTACAAATTTGACTGGAAACCTATTTGTGATCAAGCAGGGGTCCATTTAATTTCGCCGCAAGATGGTGTAGAAAATGTTTTATTTGGTATTTTACAATCAGAGGTTATTTTTGCTGAATCATTGCATGCAGCTATTGTTGCGGATGCTTTTCGAATTCCGTGGATTCCAGTTAAATCCTTTTATAGCATTAGTACTTTCAAATGGAAGGATTGGACCTCATCAATGGAACTACCTTATCATCCTGTTCCATTGATACATTTGTTTAGCGAAGATATGTTAAACCAATTGCTTGTGAATAAAATCAAAATGCCCATTTTAACCAATTTATTGGCTAAAACCTATTCTAAGTTTCAAAACAGATTTATTCTTGATAAAAACATTGAGAAACTAAATAACATTAAAAAACTAGATCCATATCTGAGTAAGGATAGAATAATAAATGAAAAAGTGGATATTCTAATGGATCTAATTGTGAAACTTCAATCGAACAAAAAAAGCTTTTAATCTAAAAATGATTTTCTGTAAAAAATACTGAACTCTAGTTTGGACTGGTAACGATCGTTTGTTTTCTTTATCCTTTCCAACATTCAAATAAGACCCGAGATGAATATTAAAATCAGAAATGGGCGTTTCCCAAAATTCCGACTTTTTATAAATAATTTGAATATACAAAGCCGGAATTCCTTTTAATTTTTCGGAGATCATATGCCAAATAACCAATTCATAATCAGCATCCACTGTATTATTTACATCTGTTCGGGTCCATATCCTTTTAATAATTGAATTTGCTGATTGAACTTGAGGGTACATCTTATTGATTGCCATGCTCGTCAGGAATTCATCACCGTCAAAGATAGATTTACCGTTGGGAAAATGAAACTTCGCAGCTGGTTGATCCGAAATAAGATGAATTAATCTTTCGAGCTCGTTTCCGATTCTTACAAAAACCTGTTGATCCCCTCCCAATAATTCCCCTCCATATAAAATAGGCGATGGATGTACAAAATCTTTATCAATTTTCTGAAACAGGTCAAACATTTCTGATATACTTATTCCGTTGAAACGCTTGTCTTCCCGATTGGCCTTTTGGTAGACATCATACACCAAAGGTCGTTCAAAATCAATAGCATTAGGTTCAAAAGGTTTTGTCCAAACACAATCCGAGTCAAGAAACATGCTATTTCCCTCGTTTGATCTTGCTATTTCCCTGATTACCAAGAATTTATACAGAGTAGGGAAATGGTATTTTGACAAATTACGGAATTTATCCAGTTCATCAAAAGGCAAATACCTGATTTCTACCCCCCATTCTTTTAAAAGTGAGCGGATATCAGTGTGCCCAAGCATGACTTTCTTTCTATCATTGGTATACAGTATCCTATTAAATTCTGGATTACACCGGTAGGAAGATGCAAAAAAAACCATTGCACATTTCCAATAGGTGAGCCTTTTTTGTTGATTATCTAAATAATATAGCTGATAATTAAAGGAATCGTCCTTTTCATCTATACAAATACTTGTAATTATGTTCATTCCGGTTTTCATTATCGGTTAGTGTAAAACTAATCAATCTGTATAAAAATTATATTTATTTTTATAGAAATATTTATAAATGTTAATTATGAAATGTGCAAATCCCGATATTTTTTTGGAAAGTTCCAATAGGAATCATTATATTTGCTTAATAACATTATTGTATTTTTTGTCGCGATAAAATGGCTTTAAATATGTATCTCTAACAATAATCGAATTTATGTGTTTACGTATGGTTATAAAGAGATACAAATCTCAATCTTTCGATAATATAGCTTCCAAGAAAGCAATACTAAATTTTTATATCAAATTATAAGTAAAAATGAAAATTATTACCTCGTTATATATTGACAAAAGCGATTATTCAAAAAACCCCCAATTGGCCCACCTTAATTTTAATAATAAAAGAATTGCTTACTGGGAATGCTGTGTAACCTTCTTTTCTTCATCAATAAAAGTAAATCCGAAAGATCATCATATTCTGTATACAAATGATAAATCAGAAATAGTAATAAATAATAGAAATATTAAAGATTTCTTAAACGGCTTAGGCGTAGAAATTATATACTTGCCATTCATACAATTTAATGTACCTAATAAATTTTCATCTTATCTATCTGCTGCTTTCTATAAACTAGAAGTACTTTATGCTTTACGCCAGGAAAATACTGATGATATTTGCCTACTCGATTCTGACTGTATTTGGATCAGGCCAGCTGATCCGATTAAAAAAATCCTTTTGGAAGATAAAATTATACTATATGATATCTACAAATTAAAAGATAATTATACAGAGAGCCCTCATGGGTTAAGCAAAAAAGACCTGTACGACGTATTCAACCAGGTACTTCCCAACTACCCAAACCCTGAACCAATCAGATATGGAGGGGAAATTGTGGCCAGTAACGCCAAAAATTTCAAAAAAATTGCTGACACAATGATTTCCTCCTATAATAGAATAATTAAGGAGTTCACCCATTTGCCAAAATTTAAAAATGGTAAAAAATTTCTGGATGGTATGGAATTTTTTACCAGTTTTGTTTACAACATGATTGAGATAGAGCATGTAGATACCGAAGAAGAAATGATATTGAAAAGGATTTGGACTAGACAAAATGTCAACACCGTTTCAAAATCTAATTTGGATCTGGTCATCTGGCACCTGATTGCAGAAAAAGGCAGGGGTATTCATCTTTTATGCAAAGAAGTACTTAATGAAAAGTCCAACTTCTGGAATATCGGACTCGATCAGATGCCGGAATATTTGGGTGGATATATGGGTATACCAGAGAGGAAAATAAAAATGAAAGAATTATCTTTTCTACAAACAATTATACCTACTATAAAAAATAAAATAAAAGAAAAAATCACTGCTTTAAGATAAGTGATCTATGAATGATAGTAACAATAACATCTTTTTAAGTATTTGTATACCAACTTACAATCGGCCGGAGCTCTTGAAGCGAACGCTGTTATCCATTCCTGAGCATCCTTCAGTAGAAGTGGTGGTCACAGACAACTCCAACAATCTTAAAAGTAAAGAATTGACCCACTCCGTTTTCAGTGCTTCAAAACTTCAATGGCAATATCATAAAAACGACTTTCCGGAAATGTGGCCAGGAAGCAAGCTGATGGTAGAAAATTTTAATATGGGCATTAAACTGGCCAGAGGTGAATTTATTCTTTTTATCCATGATGATGATTTTATGGAGAATAAAGATATAGAGTCTTTAATAAAAATGATTAAGAAAAAAAACCATCCTGTATATCTTTTCGGGGTACATTTGGTTGATTTAATTGGCAGAAAGCGAAGAAAACAATCTATTAAGTCTGAAGGCTTTTTGTCCCCAAAAAAAGCATTGTATAAACTGCTATCCGACTCATCAATGGTTCGGTTTCCAGCGATAATTGCCCATAGGGAAGTCTATCAAAAAGCTGGCACATTTAATCCGGAATGTAAAGGGCCAACAGATCTGGATATGTGGTCACGTATGTTTGCTCAGTTTGGTGTATATTGTGTTCCTAAGGTGATTACCGCTTATACCATTCATGATGCTGCCCAAACCATGAAAACATTTAATGAATCTAATCTCAAGATCATATTTAATATTTTCAGAAATATAAAATCCTGGAATATTCTTTCAGACCAGCAAATATTCAGTGCAAAAAGTAAATTTTTTCATCAGTTTATTCTGGCAGGGGCTTATCGGTTGTTAAAAAAAGGTAAGCTCAACGAGGCCAGAAGGATTATGCAACTTTTTAAGATGAGAGAAATCAAAGAATTGAACATCCCGATACTCTGGTTACCCCTCAGGTTATTATTCAGTGTTTTATTGTTTACTCCAGTTTTACCATTAAGATTGAGAATATCACTAAACTAATTTTACGGACACCACCAGTATGAAAAAGGTAATTTTTTTAGTTCACCGGTTACATCAGTACCGGGTTGATTTTTATAATTTATTAAAAAAAGAACTGGAGAAAGAAGGCATTGAACTGCTTTTGATATACAGTCAATCAAAACAGGCTTTGAAAAAAGATGAAGTAGACATCCCTTGGGGTATTGTCATCCCTTCTAAACGGTTTTCAATTTTCGGAATGGAATTCTACTGGCAACCTGTAAAAAAATATCTGAATGCCTCTGATCTGATCATAGTACAACAGGCTAACCGGTTGCTTCTAAACTATTACCTGATATTATTTCGAAAGCTTCATAAAATCAAGATGGCTTATTGGGGCCATGGTCTAAATTTACAACTCCCACAAAACAACATCGCCAATAAATTTAAGAAGCTTTTGATCGCACGTACAGATTGGTGGTTTACCTATACCAAAAAAGTAAAAAATATAGTAGCAGGCACCGGATATGACGAAAATAAAATTACCATAGTCAACAATGCCATTGATACCAAAAAACTGATAAAAGAATATTCACGTCTCAATGGTCAAACCACAGAAAAAATCAGAAAAGAACTCAACCTGACCACCGACAACATCGGTATTTTTTGCGGTGGTATCTATGAGGAAAAGAGGATAGAATTTCTCATAGAAGCTACTGATCTGGTCAAACAAAAGGTGCCTGATTTTCAGTTGATTGTAATCGGATCAGGGCCCGATGAAACAAAACTCAAGGAATTGATGAAAACCAGGGATTACATAAAATTTGTCGGGCCTAAATTTCATGAGGATCGTGTACCTTATTTTAAAGTCTCCAAAGTTTTTTTAATGCCCGGTCTTGTGGGATTAGGCGTTCTTGACTCTTTTGCTCTTGAAACCCCAATGGCTACAACTAATTACCCATATCATAGTCCTGAAATTGAATATTTGAAAAACGGGTATAATGGTGTGATGACAGATGATAATGTTAACGACTATGCCACAGCTGTGGTGAAACTAATCAAAGATAAAGGGGCACTCAATCATTTGATACAAGGCTGTCATACAACTGCTCCCTTGTATAATAATGAAATAATGGTCAGAAACTTTTTAGAAGGTATTAAACAATGCTTAAACGATTATTAATGAGCAATATATAAAATATAATATTTGGCATTATTTTTATTTTATTTTTAATTTATTTAATTTTGTCAAGGACTATATCTGATAAGGAACTCTATAAAAAAAATCGCCTAATTTTAGATCACCCCATCGGATTGGGAGTAGCACTTTTTAAAAACTATATACATATGAAAGCAGTAATACTAGCCGGAGGATTCGGCACCAGGTTATCAGAAGAAACTACCATTAAGCCTAAACCTATGGTTGAAATTGGTGAAATGCCGATTTTATGGCATATTATGAAAATCTTTTCTGCCCATGGCATCAATGATTTTGTGATATGTTTGGGATATAAAGGCTATTATATCAAAGAGTATTTTTCCAAATATTATCTCCACCAGTCAGATGTGACTTTTGACTTCAAAAATAACAACATGGAGATACATCAAAACCATGCGGAACCATGGAATGTGGCTTTAATCGATACAGGATTAAATACCATGACAGGAGGAAGAATAAAAAGAGTAAAAGAATATGTTGGAAATGAAACCTTCTGCATGACCTATGGTGATGGTGTAAGTGATGTAAACATCACTGAACTGATTGCATTTCATAAACAACAAGAAACCTTTGCCACATTAACCGCAGTACAGCCTCCCGGTCGTTTTGGAGCATTTAACCTTCAACAGAGTAATCCAAAAATCGAAAGTTTCAAAGAAAAACCTCAGGGTGACAGTGCCTGGATTAATGGTGGTTTTTTTGTACTGGAACCTGAAATATTTAATTACATCAGTGACGACTCCACTGTGTGGGAAAGAGAACCCATGGAAAATTTGGCAACTGAAGGCAAATTATCCGCTTTTCGTCACAGTGGTTTTTGGCAACCAATGGATACACTTAGGGATAAATCAGGGCTCGACAAAATGTGGGAATCAGGAAATGCACCCTGGAAGATTTGGAAATAAATTCGTACATAACCTTTTAAACTTTTTATAAAATGAAAATTCTTATTACAGGAAATATGGGCTATGTTGGCCCTGGCGTGGTGAACCTATTAAGAACTAAATATCCTGATGCAAAGTTGATCGGGTATGATATGGGATATTTTGGAAGCAACCTCACCTCCGTAGATTTTTTACCAGAATCTTATCTTGATCTGCAAATTTTTGGCGATGTTCGGAACATCAGTAGCACCCTGCTGGAAGGGGTCGACGCTGTGGTAAGCTTGGCTGCAATTTCCAATGATCCCATGGGCAAAACTTATGAGGAAATCACATTTGATGTTAACTATAAAGCCAATCTGGAATTAGCCAGAAAAGCAAAAAAAGCAGGGGTAAAATCATTTGTTTTTGCTTCAAGTTGTAGCATGTACGGTGCTGCAGAAGATAAACCAAAAACAGAAGATTCCACATTAAACCCTTTGACAGCCTATGCAAAATCAAAGGTAAAATCGGAAACTGATCTTAAAGAACTTGCCGATGACCAATTTACTGTTACTTGTTTAAGATTTGCTACCGCATGTGGAATGAGCAACAGGTTACGTTTAGACCTCGTGGTGAATGATTTTGTGGCAGGTGCAGTAGTATCCAAAAAAATCACCATTCTAAGTGATGGCACACCCTGGAGACCATTAATTAATGTAAAAGATATGGCAAGGGCTATTGATTGGGCAATATACCGTGACAGTGCAAATGGTGGAAAATATCTGGCCGTTAATACTGGAAGCAACGAATGGAATTATCAGGTAAAAGATCTGGCTGAAGCCATTGCTGAAGTAATACCTGGAACAGACGTGTTCATAAATAAAGACGCAGAACCCGACAAACGTTCATACAGGGTAAATTTTGACTTATATAAGGAGCTTGCACCTGATCATCAACCTGTTTATGATTTAAAAACCACTGTTTTGGATCTAAAAGAAGGATTAGAAAGAATGAAGATGCTGGATAAGGATTATCGGAATTCACAATTAATCCGCTTAAAAGTATTGTCCAGATTACAGGCTGAGAAGTTATTGAACAACGATCTGGAATGGACAAGTAAAAAAGGAGTAACATATATTCAACAATAAGGAGGTCAGTGTGATTTTTACAGAAACAGAATTAAAAGGTGCGTTTATCCTCGATGTTAAAAAAATGGAGGATGAGAGAGGGTTTTTTGGCAGATCTTATTGCCAAAAAGAATTTGAAGATCATGGCATCACCCCTAATGTGGTTCAGGCAAATGTATCTTATAATAAAGTGAAAGGGACTTTAAGAGGCATGCATTATCAAATGCACCCTTATGAGGAAACTAAGTTGGTACGTTGTGTACGGGGAGGAATTTACGATGTAATTATCGATTTAAGAAAAGATTCTCCCACTTATACCAAATGGATAGGTGTGGAACTAAGAGAGGGGACTTACAAAATGCTTTTCGTTCCTGAAGGGTTTGCTCATGGATTTATCACTTTGGAAGACAATACCGAAGTAATCTATCAGGTATCACAGTTCTACACACCTGGTTCAGAAAAAGGGATAAGATGGAATGATAAAGCATTTAACATCAAGTGGCCTATCGAGCCGGTGGTTATTTCTGAAAAAGATCAACAACATTCTGATTACATTATATAAGATATTATGATAATAATAGATGAAGCTTTAAAAAAACTGGCACAGGAAGGTAAATCCATTAAAGTAGGGTTAGTAGGTGCAGGGTTTATGGGCAGGGGTATTGCTTTACAAATTTGCAAGTTCACTCCCGGAATGGAACTGGTAGCCATCTCCAACAGAACCATTTCAAAGGCCGAACAAGCATACAACGAAGCAGATATTACTGATTACAAATTTGTAGATAGCGTTTCTGCCCTCGAAGATTGTATTGCTTCTAAAAAACCTGCGATTACTGACAACGCATTACTTTTATCAGAAGCCGAAGGTATAGATGCCATCATTGAGGTGACTGGTGCGATGGAATTCAGTGCCCTTGTGGTTACCAAAGCCATTGAACATGGCAAACACATCATCCTGATGAATGCGGAACTGGATGGTACAGTTGGGTCAACATTAAAAAGACAAGCTGACAAGGCAGGCGTGGTATATACGGTATCTGATGGTGACCAGCCGGGTGTAACACTCAACCTGTACCGGTTTGTAAAAGGGCTTGGTGTAAACCCGGTATTGTGTGGCAATATCAAAGGTTTGCACGATCCTTACAGAAATCCAACCACTCAGGAAGGATTTGCCAAACAATGGGGACAAAACCCATCTATGGTAACATCTTTTGCTGATGGCAGCAAAATTTCGTTTGAGCAAGCCGTAATCGCCAATGCAACGGGAATGAGGGTTGGCAAAAGGGGCATGTATGGCCCAACCGTAGAAAGGGGCACACATATTCATGATGTGATGAAACTTTATCCTTCAGAAGATTTGCTGAATGGACCAGGTATTGTGGATTATGTAGTGGGTGCCGAACCTGCTCCTGGTGTATTTGTACTGGGTACACATGATCATCCTATACAGCGTCATTATCTCAATTTGTATAAACTGGGACAAGGACCTTTCTATTGTTTTTATACACCTTATCATTTATGCCATTTTGAAACACCCAACACGGTTGCAAGGGCTGTATTATTCAACGATGCAGCTTTAGCTCCTGCTGGTGATCCATTAGTGGAAGTAATTACCGCTGCTAAAATAGATCTGAAAGCAGGTGAAACACTGGATGGTATTGGTCATTATATGACTTATGGTTTGTGTGAGAATTCAGATACCAGCCGCAAAGAAAACCTATTGCCCATTGGTCTGGCTGAAGGTTGTAAGCTGAAAAGGAACATATCCAAAGACAGTGTATTAACTTTTGACGATGTAGAGGTGCCACAAAACAGGCTGATTGACAAGCTGTGGAAAGAGCAATTCCCTTTAGTTAATATTTTATAATTTGATTATATTATTTGCTTCCCTGCTTGGGAGGCAAATTATTAAAGATATAAATATATTTTGTATGAATTGTCGTCATTGTAATACTTCATTACAACATGTAGTAGTGGATTTAGTAAACGCGCCACTGTCAAATGAACTTATAAATACAGCACAACTTGATGAACCGATAATTTTTTATCCTTTAAAAATTTTTGTATGTCATAACTGCTTTCTGATGCAAGTGGCAGAAATAAAAAAAGCAGAAGAGATTTTTGACAACAAGTATCCATATTTTTCTTCATATTCCCCTTCCTGGGTAAAACATGCAAAAGATTATGTGGATATGATGATGCAAAAATTCCGGTTTGATCAAAATTCCTTTATTATAGAGATTGCTTCCAACGATGGATACCTTCTCCAGTTCTTCAAAAATTACAAAATACCTTTATTAGGTATTGAACCTGCATCCAATACTGCAACAGTAGCCATTCAAAAAGGAATCCCTACCATTGAAAAATTTTTTAGTTACACTCTTGCAAAAGAGGAAATCGTAGACAAGAACCGGTTGGCAGACCTAGTCATTGGCAACAATGTACTTGCCCACGTACCTGACATCAATAACTTTGTAGCCGGAATAAAATTGGCACTAAAATCAACTGGTATATGTACTTTCGAGTTTCCGCACCTGGCAAAATTGTTGGAATATGCTCAATTTGATACCATTTACCATGAACATTTTTCTTACCTTTCGCTCACAACAGTGGTCACTATATTCAAAAAATTTGGCCTGGAAATTTTTGATGTGGAGGAATTAGATACTCATGGCGGTTCGTTACGGATTTATGGAAAACACCAGGAAGATCACACGAGGGAAATCACACTGAATGTTTCAAAAATTTTGAAAAATGAAGAATTGTGTGGCATTAAAGACATCAGGTATTATTTTGATTTTCAGTCAAGGGTAAACAAAATTAAATATGAAGTGCTGACTTTCCTGATACAACAAAAACAACAACAGAAAAAAGTGATCGGCTATGGTGCGGCAGCAAAAGGCAACACTTTACTTACTTATTGTGGCATTAAAGGCAATGACCTGATCCAATTTGTCGTGGATGCTTCTCCACATAAACAAAACAAATACTTCCCTTCCAGCCATATACCCATCTTCGGGAAAGAAAATATTGATGAATACCGTCCCGATTATATTGTCATTTTGCCATGGAACCTAAAGAACGAAATCATGGACATGTATTCTCATGTACGAAGTTGGGGGTGTAAATTCGTGGTATTTATACCTTCATTACTGATATACTAACAATAAAAGTTGCTTATAATTAATTAAACTGGTAATGGAATGGATAAAATAGGAACCGATTGTTTCGGGCTCATCGAGAAGCTTTATCCTATCTGTAGGAGTATAACAGGCGATGGTGTAAGGCAAACGCTTCATGAGATTAAAGAAAATATCCCACTTGAAATCCATGAAATACCCACTGGTACTGCAGTTTTTGATTGGTCAATACCAAAGGAATGGAACATAAAAGATGCATGGGTAATCAATCATAGAAAGGAAAAAGTGATTGATTTTAATAAATCAAATCTGCATATTCTTAATTACAGCATACCATATCAGGGGAAACTGACATTTTCACAATTAAAACCACACCTGTATTCACTTCCTGAGTTTCCAGATTGGATTCCATATCGAACCTCTTACCATCATCCTCATTGGGGTTTTTGTGTTAGTCATAACGATTTGCTTCAAATGGAAGATGGAGAATATGAAGTTTTTATTGATAGTTCTCTTGAAAGTGGCAGTTTAACCTATGGCGAATTCCTTGTTCCCGGTCAGACTAAAGATGAGGTTTTAATATCTTGTCATATCTGTCATCCTTCATTGTGCAATGATAATTTATCAGGAATTGCAATTGCGACACATCTTGCCAAAACACTGTCTGATACAAAAAACCGCTATTCTTACCGGTTCATTTTCATTCCTGCCACCATTGGTGCAATAACTTGGTTATATTTTAATAAGAATAAAACCAAACGTATCAAACATGGATTAGTAGCAACTCTTTTAGGTGATCCAGGAAAATTTCATTATAAAAAAAGCCGCAGAGGAAACGCTGAAATAGACAGGGCTGCTATCTATGCATTGCAAAACTCAGGTTATGAATTTGAAATCAGAAATTTTTCACCATATGGATATGATGAAAGACAATACTGTTCTCCAGGTTTTAATCTACCTGTAGGTTGCTTCATGCGTTCGCCACATGGGGAATTCCCGGAATACCATACCTCAGCCGATAATCTTGGTTTCATACATCCGGAATATCTCAGCCAATCTTTTTTGGTACTAAAACAAATATTTGAAGTACTTGAAAATAATAGAAAATATGTCAATTTAAAGCCCTATTGTGAACCTCAATTGGGAAAAAGAGGTCTTTATCAACAAATCAGTGGCGATAACGATCAGACTAAGAAAGACAAACAATTATCCTTGCTTTGGCTCCTGAATCAATCGGATGGAAATCAGGACCTATTAAACATTGCCAACAAATCTGGGATAAAATTTGATATAATGAAAAAGGCTGCTGACAACCTGGTAGAATCCGGATTATTGTCTGAAAAATACCTTCATAAATTTGACTGGAAAATTATTAAAAAAAAAATCAAAGCTTTGTTTGGTCTGTTCTAAATTCTTCAGGATATGAGAGACTCCGAAAAATTACTTTTAAGTATTTGTATCCCCACCTTCAACCGGCGAGAACTTTTAACCAGAACATTAAGATCGTTGGAAGAGGGTGCCCCGGAAGTAGAAGTGATCATTGGTGATAATTCTGATATTCAGTCAAACCGTGATATCATAGAAAAAACACTCTCATCATTTCAAGGTAAATGGACATACATTAGAAATATCCCCCCTGTTGATCCCGTTAGCAATGTCAATAAATGTATTCAAAAATCAATATCAAAATATATATATATACTACATGACGATGATTTTCTATTGCCTGGAGGATTAAAAACAATACTTAAAACGCTAAAAGACCATCCTGATCAGCACATTTTTTCATTTGGTATAAAAGTAGTGGATATTGAAGAAAACCTGATCAATACAGAGGCCGTACGTAAACAGGAGTTTTTAAATCCTAAAAAAGCATTATTCAATACCCTGAACAATTCGTCTTATATCAGGATGCCTTCTATTATTATTAGCAGGGAAGCGTATGACAATGTGGGCTTGTGGGATCCCCAAATGGAACCTTCTGATGATATTGAAATGTTTCTCAGGTTGTTCTTAAAATATCCTTTGCTTAAAATTCCCGATTTAGTTGCAGCTTATACTGTGCATAAGGGGGCATGGACTGAGAAAATATTCAACCAAAAAACCATTGAGGTGTTGATGGGTATTTTCAATAAGGTGGAAAAAGAGAAAATATTGGATCACAAAGTATTTTTAACTGCAAAATCAAATTTTTTTCACCAGTTTATTCTTGGCGGTGCTGTTCGCGAGATAAAAAAGGGACATTTTAACAAAGCACAACAAATACTTTCATTGTTTTCACTCATGCAATTGTCATCATTACCTATTTCAAAAAAGTGGCTTCCCATAAAGATCATTATTTGGATGTTGGTAAAAAATGCAGCGTTTATCAGATTATTTACTAAATCAAAATTGATTTAAAATGAAGTTCGTCAAATCAAATGCCCTTAAACCCAGGTTTAATAAAATTATTCCCGGAGGTAGTCATACCTATGCTAAAGGTGATGATCAGTTCCCTGAATTTGCTGCCCCCTATTTGGTAAAAGGCAAAGGATGTAAGGTGTGGGATGTAGACGGTAATGAATATATTGAATACGGTATGGGATTACGAGCTGTCACACTAGGTCATGCATACCCTCCTATTGTAAAAGCTGCACAAAATCAGATGGAGAAGGGTTGTAATTTTGGAAGACCCAATCCTATTGAGTTGGAATGTGCCGAACAGTTGCTCGGTTTGATCGAAAAGGCAGAAATGGTAAAATTTGCAAAAAATGGTTCCGACGTCACTTCAGCAGCTCTTAAACTAGCCCGAGCATATACGGGGAAAAATATGGTAGCTATTTGTGCCGATCATCCATTTTTTTCTGTTGATGACTGGTTTATTGGTTCTACTGCTATTAATGCGGGCATACCTTCTGTGATAAGTGATATGACCGTAAAATTCCATTATAATGATCTCGATAGTTTGGAAAATTTATTCCAGCAATACCCCAATCAGATTGCCTGTGTATTTTTAGAAGCAGAAAAACAAGAACCGCCTAAAGAAGGATTTTTTGATGGATTGCAAAGTATTTGTAAAAAATACGGAGCATTGTTGATTCTGGATGAGATTATTACAGGCTTCAGATGGCATTTAAATGGGGCACAGAAAATGTATAATATTAATCCTGATCTGTCTACTTTCGGGAAGGCATTAGCCAATGGGTATTCATTAGCTGCTTTAGCAGGAAAAAAGGAAATTATGCAATTAGGCGGTCTTAATCATGATGTTGAAAGGGTATTTCTATTATCAACTACCAATGGTGCAGAATATCATTCATTAGCGGCTGCTATCGCAACCATGAAAATTTATAAACAAGAACAGGTGATTGAATTTCTGGATGCTCAAGGCAAAAAATTAAAAGATGGTATCACTCGATCCATTTCCGAATTGAACCTCACAGAATATTTTGAAGTGCTGGGTAAACCTTGTGCCCTCGTATTTGCTACAAAAGATCAGAATAAACATCATTCACAGGCGTTCAGAACCTTATTTTTACAAGAAACCATTAATAGAGGGTTGATAATGCCTTCCCTTGTGGTGAGCTATTCTCATTCTGACCAATTCATTTACCACACCATAGAAAAGATCCATGAAGCATTGATCGTTTATAAAAAAGCTTTGAATGAAGGAATTGAAAAGTATTTAATTGGTAAGCCTGTAAAACCGGTCTATCGAAAACATAATTAAAGTATACCTGGTTCTTTGAAAGGTGTTTTTAAAACAACCGATTATTCCAGAAACTATTACAAAATTAAAATTCTTTACTACAATTATATTTTGTAAATAATTTTTTAGACTATGAAGCAACTAATAAAAAAAGGTCTGCGGAGATTGAAATTTAAATTTGTTCCCTATAATTCTAAATATAAACCGCTTGGGGTTAACAAAATAAAAGATAATATTGACCACAAAGAGATCTTTCCCACTTTTCAATCATCCTTACAAATTTCTAAAGAATTGTCTGAGGCTTGTACTGAATATATCAGAACCCCGCGGGTGGTGACGTTCCCACCTGCACAGGTGATCGAAATTCCAAATGGAAGGCTCTATGCTACCAATGCTTATATTGCAGTGATTGACCAAACTAATTATTTGATACCTCAAGTTTCCTATCATTATGTGTCTATCAATAAATTAGGTCTTTCAGATGAAAACACGGTTTTTCGCAATCGCTTTTTTATTAACCCTGTAAAATATCCGGGTACGCTTTTTACAATGTTGTCAGGAGGGGGTGCAGTAACCAATTATGGTCATTGGTTAATAGATGCAATCCCCAGGGTTGGATTATTGAAGAAAAGTGGCTGGTTCGATTCTGTTGATTGGTTTCTGGCACCTAACTATAAATACGATTATCAACAGGATACACTATCACTTTTAGGAATCCCAAAAGAAAAAGTCATTGTAGCCAATGAAGTTAACCATATAATAGCCGACAAGATAATTGCTACAAGCAATACAAGACATATTGGGCATTTTCCGGTTTGGGCTTTGGAATTTTTAAGAAATGCCTTTTTAGACCAGATAAAACCTGAACAATATCCGGAATTCGTTTATATCCGTCGCAGTGATTCATCCATCAGAAGGGTGATAAATGAAGAAGAATTGGTAGCTCAGCTAAAACCATTAGGATTTGTGGACTATGAACTAAGTAAGCTTTCTTTTTCGCAAAAGGTAAATTTATTCAGATCCGCGAAAGTAGTAGTTGGTGCAACAGGAGCAGGTTTATCCAATCTGATTTTCTGTAATCCCAAAACTAAGATTTTGGAAATTTTTCACTCAACCTTCATATCAACCATGTTTGCCGATATGGCCAATAATGCTGACCTTGATTATCACTATATAATTAAAGACGGTGGCAAAAAAGCCAAAACAATAAAAGAAGGAGAAATTGGTCATTTTATGGTGGATATTGATCCCATCATCCAGAAGGTTAAAGACCTTTTATGATCTGATAAATAAACATCCCTCATAAGATAAGCGGCGCATACCCACAAGACCAGCATAATAAAAACACAAACTGTGGGGCGATAAACCGATGGGATTGGAATCCAACAATGCCACATTTCCATACCTCCACCGTTTCCACCTATCATCTCGAACGAAGGGAGAAAGTGATTTTGGTGTTTTCTTATATATAGATGTAATATATTTTTATAAAAATTAATTTATATTTATGAATTCGGAAACCAATTTACTCCTACTCTCCGCATATATGTTTAATTTGGTTACCGTCAAAGACACTAATTAATTGATATCCAAATAATTACACATCACAAAAAAAACAATTTTCAATAAAATAACTGCAAGTAATAAATATCATGATTTTAGCCGTTATCAAAGCAATATGACCAATATTATTACATATGTTTTTCAGTCATTGGAAGTGAAGTAACGATAAACCGGTAAACGACAACCAGAAGAAGAATTAAGAAGAGAAAGCACGCCTGTCAACGCCCGTTGCAGTAAAACTGAAAACCAAACGCAATCTGCCTTACAAATAAAACTCAAAATCCATTGGTGATGGTTTGGAAACATGCCCTGCCAAATGTACAATTATCAATTTTCGCCATGTAAAAGCTTTAAAATTAACTGGTCATATTTTTCACTTAAACAAACAAATTATGTCAACAGAGAAAAGCAGTGTGGTTGTAGAGCTCTTCGACCTCGCTATTACCGAACGCAAAGACGACCGTTTCGGTCGCGTAGTAATCAATAAGTCGCTAACCGAAGACGATTTGATATCCATTGCTGTAACGCGGCGCACCGATCTGAACCCCACCACCCTGAAAGCTTCGGTGGAAATCCTAAAGCAAATAGGAATAGAACAAGTGGCAAACGGGGCATCCGTCAGGTTTGGTTTGGGATACTTTACACCTGGTGTCAGCGGCGTATTTATTGGCGACAACGCCAAATGGAATTCCTCGCAGCACAGCCTCAGTGTGCGCACCACCCCCGTGGCTGAACTGCGCAATGCTGTAAAGGGAAGTACTGTTAATGTTCGCGGTATGTCATCTTCCGGCCTGGCCATCAATTCCGTTACCGACGTCACTTCCGGTGAAGTAAACGGACGACTTACACCGGGCGGCGCTGTCAACCTTACCGGCAGCCGCATCAAAATAGAGGGCGACGCACCGAATGTGGGCATCAGCCTTATCAATCAGGAAACAGGGGAGGCTACCCTCATACCCCGGACATCCATTGCGATTAACGACCCATCGCGAATCACCTTCGTGGTACCCGCCACCCTGGCCAACGGCGACTATAACCTGGCCATTACCACGCAGCATTCCAGTTCGGGGAAAGGCACCCAGTTGAAAGAACCCCGTTCCTTTACCTTTGAGTATGTCTTAAATGTAACGGTATAATATTTTCTTGGGGCGTTCTCACCTTAGAGGAAGAGACCGTCTCCCCTTACAGGGGGATGTCGACTCCCCTTAGAGGGGGAGAATGTCTCCCCTTATGGGGGGCAGTATCCCTGAAGGCCAAGAAAACCCGCAGCCTAACCAAAAAACAATTGCATATGGTTGGTAAGTGAGACGCGGAGGATGCCGCGTCTCTTTTTTGAGTATTTATAGGCCGAAATCAATCCCGTAGGCTTTATGTTTGCAAATGCGGTTAGAAATAGCCCTAGGAATTTTAATATATTTAAGTTTGAAATTAATTAATTACTAAAACTCCTAAGGACTATGAAAAGACAAATTAACGAAATT
>JAEWLI010000090.1 GCA_023393375.1 Bacteroidota bacterium | reverse complement strand
GGATGTATGTAGTAGGGGGTGTAACACCCAGTTTGGATGCATCTGCAAGAAAGGACGATGAAAATATGTCCAAATTGCAGGTTAATCGCGGTAACTTGTCTGTTGATCTTGGTTTTGGAATTGATATCTATTATCCGTTGTTCAAATTTTCTCCTGAAATACGATATTCAATGGGATTGGTCAACATGCTAAAGTCTGACCCTAATCCATATAATATGGGTGTTTCCCGATTAACTACCAATACGATTACCCTTTATCTCCAGTTTGAATAAACTGCATTGGCTCATCAGTATGCTTTTTTCAGTTTGTCCAATATTTTGTCCATTAACATCATTTAACAACCATTAACGTAGTTTATACGGCGGTGCAACCACTCAATGTGTATCTTTGATGCGGATTGATAAATAACGGGAACTTATGAAGAAGCAGAAAATTATCACCCTGATTTTACTTTTAATGCTACTTTCTACCACTATTCAATTTAAGAAGCAGATTAATCGAATGTACGATAACGTCACAATATTAACTACAAAGAATCCTGCAGTTAAGAAAATTACCCAGATTTTGGTGAAAGGCGAAAACTGGGACAGTAATGTGAAATTGATCGATTTTATCCGATAATTATTTATATTCCCACTTTGATTTTATTCCTGACTTGTGAACAGGAATCAGATATTCCTGACCTTTCCCTATAACCTTTCTTCTCCTCATCCTCAAAATAAAACTAGCATTTAACTAGAATAAAAATGCACTTTTTTGTCAGAGGTATTGAATAATTTGTTATTTTGCTTCGTGGGTTGGATTTTGGATAGCAGGCTTTTAAAAAATCAGAAAAAATTTACTCAACCAACCATGAGAAATTATCTAATCTTCTTCATCCTGATCTATTCAGGACAGGCTGTTTGTCAGTCCAATGGCAAAGTGATCATTAGTGAGATTTATTCTGATCCTACTCCTTCAAATGGTTTGCCTGAATACGAATACCTGGAGTTGTTTAACGGGTATCATGAAAGTGTAAACCTCCACAATTGGAAGATCAGTGATGGAAGTGCTACCGGCACTATCTTAAATGTAGTCTTACAACCCAATGAATATTTAATTCTTTGTCAATCTGCTTCAAAAGCTCATTTCGAACTATTCGGAAAAGTGCAAGGACTGACCACTTGGCCCATTCTAAACAATAAATCGGATAACATCACTTTGCGGAATGAGTCAGGAGAGATAATGGATGCCATATCTTATAATTTGGATGCTTTTCCAGAGAAGGAAAAATCGAATGGCGGATGGAGCGTGGAAATTGTAGACCCCTGGCTATTCTGTCGTGGTTTTGAAAATTGGAGATTTTCGACACACCCAATTGGTGGCACACCTGGAACAGAGAATTCTGTTTATGAAAGAACACCCGACAACGTTAGACCATGGGTGATCAACTACTTTACACCCTCATCCAACCTCCTTGAATTACACTTTAATGAACCCATGGACGGCAATAGTTTGAAAAATGGAAATTATGTTTTTGAAGGAAATGAAATAACTAATATAAAGGTTTTTGAAGGCAATCAACGGGTTGAATTAACCCTAAAAAATCAATTGGAGGGTGGAGCATTTCAAACATTGAAAATTTCAGATGTGTTCGATTGCAATGCCAATGAGATTAAAGAAGGCAGTATCCCTATAATTTATGACGTTACACCACCAGAACTATCCAGCATTGTTTTTACTTCCTACTCATCGATTACCTGTATATTCAATGAAATGCTGGATGCTACCACTGGAGGATCAATTTTCAATTATTCTATTGATAACCTTCATCCATTAACCGTTCAGTTGACTGATGCCAATAATGTGCTACTGTCTTTTCAAAATTATTTTGTACCGGAAAAAAAATATTGTCTAAACCTGAGTGGAATAAAAGATAAAAATGGGAATATGATAGCTGATAATTCTAAAAAAGAATTTATTTTCTCAACTGCTGTAGATTCGATAATTATCCATGACCCCTATCTGATCAGCATAATTTTTAAAAAACCATTGCTTTTAGATTCCTTGGCTTTAAATAAAGTCGCACTTGACCAGACAATGATGCCCAGTGATATTGCCATCCACCCTAACAATCCCAAACAAATCAGCCTAAGGTTTAATAGTGCACTTAAAGCCAACTCCTGGAAAACCATCTCTTTTAGCAAAATCTATGATATAGATAAGAATCTTTTACAAACTCCTGCACAACTATTTTATTATGACACCAGACCACCACAACTTTATAAAACCAGTGTACTGGATTCAACACGATTGGAACTTGTTTTTGATGAAAAATTAGACCTACAAACAGCAGTAGCGGTTAATAATTTTGAAACCATTCCTGATTTGGAATATCCTAACAAAGTGATGGTCATTAACGATTCTACATTGCAATTGATCTATTCCACTCCATTTACAAATGAAAAAAAATATCAACTATCCATAGATAATATTCAGGACATTTACAAGAACCGGATTACCCGAAAAATATCCTCATCATTTCTATATGATAAAGTATCACCGCAACTTTTATCTATAAAAGTAAAGCAGGGTGATCTATTAATTTTAGAATTTTCTGAACCCCTTGATCAGGAGAGCCTGTTGAGTTCAAATTTCCAAATATTACCCAATGGCTTCTTTCCCAAATCTATTGATATTCTTCCCTGGGACTCAGCTAATATTGTAATGAAATTTCAACAAAGATTTCCGGAGGCTGATGATTTTAAAATTCAGATTCTGAACTTGAAAGACAAGTTGGGCAATCGGTCTATTGGCATCATTGAAAAGGATTTTTCAACCATTAATCCAAAAATTTCAGATATTGAGGTAGCATCGGCAAATGAAATCCGTATTGTCTTTTCTGAAGATATTCAAATGCCTATTGCACTACAGGAGGATCGTTATTTATTAAATGATTCCATCAAAGCAATAAAGATAACCGAAATTTCCCCTTCAGAAATTCTTTGCAGATTCCCGAAAGATTTCCACCCCGACACTATCCATGAGATCATAATAGAAGAAATAATAGATAAGTATGGCAACCAGTCGTTCCGGGAAAAAATATTTTTTATCTATAAGAAAAACATCATTAATGTAGATGTAGTGGATGAGAAAATGATCCGAATTGCATTTTCAGAACCTTTGGATGGTTCATCCCTAACGGTGGCACAATTTTCTTTCTATCCAGAGCCAGGAAAGCCTGTGATTATAACAAAAGATGCCAATAATGCCCAGTTTGTAAAAGTATTGTTTGATCAATCCATCAGTGAAAATAAAACTTATACAGTAGAAATATCAGGGTTGAAAGATATTTTTGGCAGAAGAATTCCTACAGAAAAAGCGGCTTTTAAATATGATAAAACTTCACCTGCAATAAGTGGTGTTAAATGTATTTTACCGCAGGTTATTGAGATTACATTTACTGAACCGATTGATAAAAAAACTGCTGAAAATAAAAATTTCTTTAGCCTTTCCGAATGTGGATTTCCTGCAAAATCATCCCTAAAGGGTAAATCACAGGAAAAAGTGTGGTTAGAATTCTCTTGTCCACTACAGAAAGGCCAAAAATATCTACTATTCCTTTCTGGGGTCAGTGATATGCAAGGTAATGCAATCATCAATCAAGAATTATCATTTACTTATCTCCCCCCCAGAGAACCTGAATATAATGATCTTTTGATTACTGAAATCATGCCCAATCCTACCGATAACAAAACCTTCACTTCCGAGTACCTGGAACTATTTAACCGGACATCCGACACGATAAACCTTTCAGGTATCCGATTATCTGACCGTGTAAAGGAAGTTTTGTTGCCTGAGTATGATTTAGCTCCCAACGAATATGTCATCTTAGTGCCCTCAACGACAGTAGGTGATTATTTACAATTTGGTGAAGTGATTGGTATTAGTAATTGGCCTGCTCTAAATGATCAGGATGATGATCTAAAATTGATCAACAGAAATAGTGAATTGATTTTTGCAGTCAGTTATACTGATGCCTGGTACAAAAACTCGGCAAAAAAGAAGAGCCATTCGCTTGAAATGATTGATGTTTCAAACCCATGTGCGGGTTATTACAATTGGACAGCCTCATTGGATCCCCTAGGCGGAACCCCAGGTCGGGAAAATTCAGTTAAAGCTGACAATAAGGATCTCACGTCGCCAAAAGTATTAAAAGCAACCGCTCCGGACCGGCATAATATTATCGTCTATTTCAATGAAAAATTGCAACCAAAAAATCTGGATGGTTTATTCACAATTGATCCAAATATTGAAATAAAAACCATTACTTTCAAAGATTTGGATTATGAAAAACTTTTGATTACTACAATATCACCCTTGGAACTGGGAATTCAATACCAAATTTCTATAAAATCACTAACTGATTGTGCAGGTAATATCTTAAAACCTGAGGACGGATTAGCAACCTTTCAGGTTTGTGAAACTGGACAGCCACAGGATGTACTCTTTAGTGAAATCCTATTCAATCCTCGTGCTGGTGGCGTCGACTTTATTGAATTGTTCAATATGAGAGAGTATCCTATCGATATAAAAAATTGGATTTTGAATGTCTCTGATAAACCCCAGGTAATATCCTCCGATCATCTTGTAATTAATCCTGGTGACTTTATGGTTCTCACTACAGATCCAGAGATTCTTAAGGCTGATTATCCTAAGGGTAGAGCTGATAAATTTTTTCAAATGAAAAATATGCAAAATCTGGTAAATGAACAGGGAATTGTAGTATTAACAACACCCGCTGGCATTATTATGGATTCACTTTATTATTCAGACAAAATGCACTTGCCGTTACTAAAAAGCACCAAAGGCGTTTCACTTGAAAGGTTATCTTATGAAATATCTACTGTGAACCCCTACAATTGGAAATCAGCATCAGAAAATGCTTCATTTGCCACACCTGGTTTTAAAAACAGTCAATCAAGATCAGATCATACACAGAAGGGTCTTTTTACGGTTTCTCCTGAAACTTTCTCACCCGATGATCCCGGAGGACGTAACCATACTTTTATTCATTATGATCTTGAGTCTCCAGATTTCATTGCTACTATCTCTGTTTATGATCGGATGGGAAGAGTAGTTAAAGAGCTGGCCAAAAATGAATCATTGGGAACTAGCGGGAGTTTTCGCTGGGATGGTTATGATTTTGCTGGTAAAAGAGCAAGTGCTGGTTATTACATCATTCTCATTCAGGCATTTAATCTAACTGGTGAAACTTTAAAAATAAAAGAAAAAGTAGCGGTAGCACATTAAACAATTATAACTATGAAAAAACCAATTCTTTTTTTGGGAATCATCGTAAGTGCTTTGGCGTGTAAAACACCTCAAAACATTTCAAACAGTTATCATAGCCCTATGGTAAAACAGGAATTAATTGATGATCTTACTTTTAAAATCGACCATTATAGTAACGATAAAACTTATGGCTATACCAAAAACAACCCTGTGATGGTCGGTGGTGAATCTGAAGGGCCTAAAAATGAGAGAAGATTTCTTAATGCTTTGGCTGGGCCAAACGGTGAAGAAATCAGTTTCTACAGAGTCGGAAGTTGTTGTTCTTTTAAAACCAAAAACAGCAGCTTTGGAGGTGGGGCATTGGACATATACAGTATTTCTTATGAAGGTCTGAACGAGAGCATTACAATATATATTAATATGTATGACTCGGATACACTTCGGGTACCAGTTGGATTAAAATTAAGAGAATAATGGATTTAATAGCAATAGTGGCATGCCACCACTATTGCTGTAATTCATTATTGGCAGATCTTGTTGGGTAACCCAGGAGTCCCCTTATCACCTGTACTATATTCTATTGTTCCCAAGCACCAATTTACCGGTAATTGAGCATCGTTTGCAGTATATTTATCGAGACTTAAATTGAGCGATGATCCTGCCGGGGTATTCATGGCATTAATGATTAATCCATAATCAACAATAGCTATTTCAAGCCCTGAGGGAGCCAATAAAACCAGACGCTCACCAGCATTAGCCAGATTTAACACATTAGACACCATACTCGGATTTTCAAGTCCAGCTATATTTTTAGCAATAGTAAAATAACTTCCCGGGTTGATAATCAGGTCTTCATCAATGTAAATCGAAGAAGTACTATTATCAGCGAACCTTAATCCATTTAAATTAATCCTGAAAGTGGAAGTATTGTAAAACTCCACCCACTCACCCAAAGCATCGGTTAACAATGAGGGGTCAAACATAATTTCAGTAATAATCAGATCTCCATATGTCACATCATCCATGGTTTTTAGTTCAATAGGAGGTTGTAAAGTCTCACCAAAAGTCAGTTCAATGGTGTTTACTTCTTCTTCTACAATAATATCAAATTGAGCCTCCCCTTCATTTAATGTGGCGTCAATTAATATTTTGTAGTAGGTTTTAGCTTGTGGATCAGAGATTTGGCCAACTACTGTTTTCGTCACCGAACCTCCAGATATAGGTTGAAATGTGAGCGTGGAGGTAATCGTAAGTGGTGTCAAATCAAAATAAGCAGTACGGCTCTCCCCAGAACTGAATGCTAAAGAACCATCTGAAAAGCTAACCAGAGAACTATAGGAACTGAAATTTGCTTTTACAAAATCGGTATAGTCAATGGTCAACATACAATTCGCCAAAGCACACTTTACTTCCACTTTAGAGGTTGTTTCCTGTTGAATTTGAAAATCGACAGATCTGCCATAGTAATAAGGGGCATCGAATGCAGCAGGGACAAGATTATCAGAATGGGCTGTAACATAATATCCCCCGGCAGGAAGTTCAATAGATGCAGGTAACTCTCCGGCTAAATAGCTACTAACCTCAATATGATTTGTAGTAAAAATGCTAACCTTAAAATTTTCTGTATTTACTGCACTTATTCTTCCGGAATACTCAGTGATCATAAGGTTTACAGCTAAATCAATGGTCAAAAATCCTTTTGACATTGGTGCAGGATCTTCATTTGAACGGCATGAAAAGACAAATAAAAAGATCAGGGCAATGATAAATATTGATGGTTTTTTCATGGTGTTATGATTTTAGTGATTTAATATATTGGACATTAATTTAAATCGACACTTTAAAGGGATCTTACCATCACATCATCATTCATTAAATGAATAATAATCCATCTACCCTGAATTCCCGCCCTTAGCTTTATTTAATAATTTTATGAGAAGTAGTCCTTTGAAAATGCCCTCTGCACCAAAAACCTAAAAGGCTTACTTGTGATTTTATAGGTTGTATACCTGGAACAGCTGCTATCTATACAAAAATTACAACCTGAAGTGAGGTAAATATATAGAATAAATTAATCGGTCTGGAAAAAAGAAATATTTTTTTTATAGTAATTTTATACAGTTAGATGAACCGAACTATTTTTTAAATTTAAAAATCCTGAAGATGGTTTTACCTAAATCATCCAATTTTTCAAGATTGTAAAGCAATGGATCTGTCATAGACACATTAGTGTATCCAATAGTATCTCTATCAGTCCAACCGTGTTGCATAGGATAGATGAGGGCGTAATTAACCATGTTGAAGTATTTATTAATGTATTTTGGGATGCGGCTCATTGAATTATGATAAGATATTGATTCTTTTCGACTCATCACTATCAATAAGGCATCATTTTCTTTCACTTCTCTCGACATAATCAAAAAATCATCCCAATCAGAAAATTCAACAAATTCTGATTCAATCGGATGGCTTTTATGTAATTCTTTCAGATAGGCAATGGTTTCTTTTGAAGCATAAAATACCAGGCTGGCACCTGTATTCCTACCAATGTTCCAGATCCGCATTAGATAAAATCCAAATCCGATTTCCCTTTCCCCTTTTTCAGGAATGAGAATAAAATAACGGTTAATGGTATTGAGCGGCTGAACTGGCCGGTAAATGATGGTAGTAACATTGCAACGTGTCAGGATTCCTTCTGTCAGATTTCCAAGAAATGAGTCGGTAATCCCTTTTTGCTTGTGTAATCCGAGAATAATATCGGTAATTTTTTGTTCTCTTACAACATTAGTAATGCCATTTACAATATTCAGATCATACCGCAGCAATTGATTTACGTGTGTATCAGTTGCCGCAGCTGAAACCGATGCTTTTTCCAAAAGCTTTTTAGCGTTTTTTTCTTCATTGGTATCGGTAGAATGTGAAGGGATAATGTTTAGTGCATGCAATACACTTCTTTTATTATTTGATTTAATAGTGACACCCATATTGATCAATTCATCAATATTCTCAGGATAACTTATTGGGATCAGGATTTTTTCATCACTATCTGTTTCCTCAGATGAGCTTTCAAAGGTATCTGAAATAGAAAGGTTACGAGCCCCTTTTTGTGCCACAAGTGATGCAATGGTACAAGTGACAAGGATCATGAGTATGGTGCCGTTGAGCACACTATCATTCAACAGACGAATAGGATTGCCATTATCATCGGTACTCAAAATGATATTGTAGCCCACTAAAACTGCAGCCAGTGTAGCCGCTGCCTGTGCATTGCTAAGACCAAAAATGATATTTCGTTCGTCAGCATTGAACTTAAAGGTTTTTTGTGTAAACCAAGCTGCGATAAATTTCGATACCGTAGCTACAACAGTCATTGATACTGCTACTAATATAGATTGTGGATTGGTGAAAATCACGTTAAAGTTGATCAGCATACCTACACCGATCAGAAAGAATGGGATAAACAAGGCATTGCCTACAAATTCTATTCTGTTCATCAATGGTGAGGTGTGAGGGATGAGCCGGTTTAGAGATAGACCTGCTAAAAACGCACCGATAATAGGTTCAATTCCGGCCGCTTCAGCTAAAAATGAACCTAAAAAAACCAATCCTAACACAAAAATGTACTGCGAAATATTATCGTCATACCTTTTGAAAAACCACCGTCCTACAACTGGAAAAAGCAACGTGACAATTAAACCAAAAATCAGGAGGGATATAACCAACCTCATCCAAAATTCTACACTGACGTCATCACCAACGGAGATTTTGGCGATCACCGCCAACACCAACAGTGCCAATGTATCGGTGATCATTGTGCCACCTACCGTTACATTAACAGCCCGGTTTTTAGAAACTCCATATTTACTTATCAATGGATATGCCACCAAAGTATGCGAGGCAAACATACTCGCCAATAATACTGATGTCACTAAAGAAAAATCGAGAATATATAATCCTAACAATGTTCCAAGAAACATAGGAATGGTAAAGGTGAACAAGCCAAATACAATACTTTTATTCCTGTTCTTTTTAAAGTCAGCCATATCAATTTCCAAGCCTGCCAGAAACATGATGTATAATAAACCTACCGTGCCAAAAAGTTCAATACTGCTGTCACGTGTCATGAGGTTTAGTGAATGTGGCCCTATGACAGCACCCGCCAGGATCAGCCCAATCAGATGAGGTATTTTGATAAGGTTGAGTAGAAGTGGAGCAAATAATATGATAAACAGGATCAATGAAAATATCAGAACCGGATTCTCCAAAGGCAAAGTAAAAAAGCTATGATTCATAAAAAATTTGGTACTACCCTGATTTTAGTGGAAAAAGGATTGTTTGTACTTAGAAAGCAATGCAATAATAACTTACATTGGTTCCTTTAAATAACTTTTGCCCTCGCCGAGCGGGCTCCCGCCAAAAAGCGGGACAAAAAATTCAAGGCTGTATAAAAATGGCTAAATTTTAAAGAATAATGCTAAAAACCCCAAACTTGACCGCCAATTATCATCTTCTTTCAAAATCAAATTTTATCGGCGGTCTTCGCACAGTGGTGTTTTTTTAACGCCTCATTCTTTAAAATTCTTAACGCCATTTTTATAAGGCCTACTATAATCCAAACTGCCATTTCACTCGTTCCCACTAAATTCGTGGTATTGAATCGAATTGTTTTGTCCGGCACAATAAAAATACTTATCAGTTGAAAATGTTTATTCAGTGGCCTTAATATTTTACAATCTGTTGATCAGCTCAATACATGCCCGGCTGTTGTGGTAAGGACATTTCCAAAATCCTGCTTTATCTTCCTGCATATATGGCTGCCTGAATTTATTTACCCGGAAGTACCATTCACCTTCTTTATGATCAATAATAGATGCTTTTATAAATGACCAAACCTGTAGAGCAGCATTTAGAAATTTTTCATCATTATCGATTTGCCATGCATTGATAAACCCCACCATAGCTTCTGCTTGCGGCCACCAATGCTTATCCGTATCAATTACGATGCCTCCTTTTCCTTCATTATAAATTGCACCATCAATATCCAAACCTTCCTGTAAAATCATGGAACAGATATTGACTGCAATGCGCTCTGACTTTTTGATCAACATTTTTTCCCCAAAAACCTCTGCAGCTTCACAAATGAGCCAGGAAGCTTCAATATCATGCCCAAATGAGTAAATCTCTGATTTTGTATTCCAATGCTCATCAAAAAACAAGTTCAAATGCTGGGTTTCAGAATTCAGGATCTTATCTGTGAAAATGCCAATAAGATTTTTTAGTTGTTTCGCTAATTTAGGATCTTTCCAAATCCGGTACAGGTTGGTGTATGCTTCAAGAATATGAAGATGGGTATTCATGGTCTTTTTTTCATTTGCATCCTTATCACTCAGGCGCAAGTCATCCAATAGTACCCATTGTCGGTCGAATGCTTCAAGATACCCATTCAAATGGTTATCAAAACTGTGGTCTTCGATCAGATGAAAAATAGCGATCGCCTTATCCAATACTTGTTGATCATTGGTGAGTAAATAATATTCACTCAAAGCATAGACAGCAAAAGCCTGGGCATATATCTGTTTTTTAGTATCAAGAGGATTCCCCAAATAATCCACCTTCCAGTACATTCCCCCAAAATCATGATCCCAAAAATTAGTAAGGAGATAATCATATGCCCGTCGCGCGGTTGTAGCATCTTGTTCATTTTGCATTACCCGCCATGACGCTGAGAAAGACCAAAGTATTCGGGTATTTAATATGATGCCCTTCGGTGCCTGGTCGTGAGTTTGATTAAAACCGTCAATTCTACCTTTAAAACCACCGTACTTATCATCAATTACATTTTTTCGCCAATATCCAAGAATATTTATTAGTTCACCCTGGAGTTCGTGTGTAAAACTTTCTATGTTGTAATTTACACCCATAAATATTATCGATAAATGTTTTGCAAGTCCTCCTCAAAAATCGTTAGCTCATCTTCCTTAAATTGCAGAAAATCATTAGCTTGTGGGTGTTCGGGATGTGGTACATACATGTGATCCAGGAAGCGGTTTCGCCACACCAATGCCCAGGCGATTTTAATGGTATTTTGATTCTCCTTAATAGGTGCTAATAATACGTTGGTATACCATTCTGGCACCTCAATCCCACTATTACCGGTTTCTGTAAGCGCAGCAACTTTGTTTTTTTCCTTTGCAATTAGTGTTACCAGTTCCAGGCTTTTTATAAAATCAATTTTACTTTCTTCAATACTCTTGTTATTATACTCGCTTCCTACATCAAAATAATTGTCTATCCCAATGATATCTACATAGTCATCACCAGGATAACCATAAAAATAATCCTGCTTTGCATTTTCCATATTCATCCTGCTTCTGTCGGGAGAGAAGGCATATAACAAATGATTAACCCCTTTTGCACGCAAATAGTCTACGGTAAATCTCCATAACGTAATGTAATCTTCTTCCATACAATTGCCTTTCCCCCACCAAAACCAGTCACCATTGTGTTCGTGCCATGGGCGGAAAACAATTGGTATTTTTACACCATCCACATTACACTGACTAAAAAACTCAACCAACGCATCCAGTTTGCTTAAAAATGCTTCATGTGCTGGCCCTTCCGGTAAAATTGCCTTTACAGCCGGGGTTTTATCCCATGAGCCTTCATTTGAAACCAGGTTATCCATGTGCCAGGAGATGGTGTTAATGCCTCCCCGCTGATACACTTCTTTTATCCACCTGATCATATCATCAAACCTCACACTGTCTAGGTTCATTTCAGTGCCAATTTTTCCTACATCCCAACCGTGTACTGCAGGATAAGATCCAGTTACTTCCTTCACATCTGACCTACCGTGTTCTGCCCACCACCCAATGCCATAAGCCATATCATCTTCATGACCAAACATAAAACCTTTGTCAGCAATTTTAAATAGATTCTTATAAAGTGCAACCGTTTCAGGTGTAGCCTTATCGTCTACGGTAGTGACTAGGTTCTGATCTGGTGAACAAGCCAATATTGTTAATAATACTCCAATTGTAAATATAAATTTCATTGTTTCTAAAAGTTTATGGATAGCGAAATTATCATTTTTAAGACCAGAAATAGAGTGAAATATTACCTACCAACCTTAACCATTATAAGTTTTTTGAATAAAAATAATTTTATTATAAAGCCATCATCGTAATATCAAGGACGCTTTATTATTCAAACAGTCCATTAATATCTTCTCTGCTGAGATCTTTTACAAAGCTTTCTTCTACATTGATCAGGTTTTGCGCTAATTGAATTTTACGATCCTGTAAAATCAATATTTTCTCTTCAACGGTGTTTTTAGAAATGAACTTATACGTAAACACTTTTCTTTCCTGGCCTATCCGATGCGCCCGGTCCATCGCCTGGGCTTCAACAGCAGGATTCCACCAGGGATCTAACAGGAATACATAATCTGCCCTTGTCAGGTTAAGGCCTAAACCTCCCGCTTTTAACGAAATCAGAAATATCCTTATATCTTCATCATTCTGAAACTTCTCCACCTCTGATTGTCTGTCTCTGGTAGAACCATCCAGGTAAGCATAACTGATCATAGACGAGTTCAAATACTCTTTAATGATCTGCAGGTGTTTTACAAACTGACTAAATATTAAAATCTTATGACCTTCACTGATCGCATTGGCAATCATGATGGTTACATCTTCCATTTTACCAGAATCCCCTTTATAGTCTTCCATCACCATTTTAGGATGATTAGCCAATTGACGTAACTGATTCAAGCCTTGCAAAACCAAAAAGTGTGACTTTCTAACGCCATATTTTTCTATTTCTTCCAGGATTCGGTTTCGGTAGTAGGTTTTAACCTTTTCATATTCTTCTTCCTGCATGGCACTCATGGCACAATACTGTACATTGATCACCTTTTCAGGGAGCTCTGTAGCTACCTGTGATTTATGCCGACGAAGAATGAACGGTTTAATAATCGTATTCAGCTTATGTGTTTTATGTTCATCCTTTTTCTTTTCAATTGGATTTAAAAATTCGTTTTTGAAATAATTCTGTGAACCTAACAAACCCGGATTCAAAAAGGTCATTTGCGACCATATATCGAGTGTACTATTTTCCAATGGTGTACCTGTAAGCACAAGACGATTTTTGGATTTCAATTTTTTTACTGCTTTGGCAATGATCGATGCCGGATTTTTAATAGCTTGTGACTCGTCCAGGATGACATAGTTAAAGTAATATTCTTTTAAAATGTCCACATCCAGCCGGGCAATGCCATAAGAAGTTAGTACAAGGTCATAATTGTTAAATTGTGCGGGGTCTTTGGTCCTGTTAGTGCCTCGGTAATTCAGTATCCGAAGACCAGGTGTAAATTTTCGGGCCTCATTTTCCCAGTTATAAATGAGGGAAGTGGGCATGATCAATAGACTGGCGTTCAAGACACTCTTTTCCTTTTCATCCTGTAGCATAGCCAGTGTTTGCACGGTTTTCCCCAAACCCATGTCATCGGCCAGACAACCACCAAAATTAAACTGGTTCAGAAATTTCAACCAGTTATACCCAGCCTTTTGATAAGGCCTTAATTCTCCCTTAAAATTCACAGGTATTGGATATTCATCAATTTGTTCAAAATCCTTCAGCTTCTGTAATTTTCTGTTTATGGTAAGATTACTCAGCGATCCATTTTCCAATTCCTGAACCAGGGCAAGGTGATGTTTTTTCAGGGTCAATTTATTTTTTTTGCCTTTCCCCTCATCTGCAAAAGCAAATAATTCTGAATAATTTTCGATCCAGGAGTCAGGTATTACAGCTATTTCTCCATTAGGTAAGGGAATTTCATTCTCTTTTTTTACCATGAGCCTTCTTAATTCACTGAAAGGAATCTCGTAATCACCGAATTTTATAGTTGCGAAAATATCAAACCAGTCAATATTTTCAACAATCTCTACTTTGATCGATGATTGGCCAAGAAAATACCGTTTACCGGTTTGTCCAAGTTGATTAAACTCAAAACCTTCAATGGTCAGATCGTCCATCCGGTCATTTAGCCATCCAAATGCTATGGGTTTACTCAATACTATTTTCGAATGTTTTAAATCCAGGCCCCAATCCTTCAACAATTTACATTTTTGCTTTTCAAATGACTGGTCTCTTTTGATTCTGTGGAAGGTGTATTTATCCCCGATTTTTTCTACCGACACATTTACATTACTGTTATGATCGGTACGAAATGAGTGATTGCCATACTTAAAAGCCAGCTCTAGCAATATTTTCTCCTGAAGTTCATTTTGCTTTTCATGATTTCCATTCTCCTGCTCAAACAAACCTAAAGTACCATTTCCATTTTGTGCTATAATTTCTGAAAAATTAATGACCGGCACCGGCAAATGATTTTCTGTGACTATATCAAAACCTACTGCATATACATCGAACGCACCGACTAATGGAGCAATAAATTTCCTGTAATAGGTGTCTTCGACTTTCTGTGGGATCACAATAAATTTTTTATTGAGAAATGGCAATAGTTTATTGCCATCAACATCTTTTTCAAAGCTGTACAATTTACCCTCATTTACCAGCCATGCGGGGTTTTTGCAAATGATATAAGAACCATTGTACTGAAAGTGTATCTTTTCCCCTGCATATTTTATCGTGGGGAAATAATGAGTATTGTCCTCATTTCTGCGAAAGTGGAAAAGAACCGTTGCCTTCTCTTTCATCAACTCCAGTTTACGCCAGGCGGGTTCGCCATCCCGTCCCATTTCAAAAAGCATCTTCCCTGATAATAATTTCAGGATCTGGTTTCTTCTGATCTCTAAATATTTTTCAATCTCTTCTGTCAGTAGTTGATTGATCTTATCCTTAGTATTTTTATATACTTTGTTGAAGAACTCGGCCGGCTTAACCTTCTTGTTATAAAATTTTTTGATGATGGTGGCTTGCTGCATAGAGTCCATCAAAGTAATCAGTTGATAATCGGTTTCATCCAGACCCTGATGAAACTCGGAAGCATTTTGTGAGGAAATATTCTGATGTTGAAGTGTTAAATGGCCATGATCATCCAATTGAACCACAAATGATTCAAACAGGTAGCCCAGATACTCATGTTGGAATACCGAATAGATGATTTGAAATGGTTTTGTAATTGATACTTTCATTCTCAGAAAGGTGTCTTATTCTTTATTCATACCAAAATATAATTCCTCAGCTGTTTTCCTTTTGCTTAACTTACGAAAATACGAAATAATCTTAAACCATATTGCAGAACGAATGTGGTAATCAATAAAAAATGTTGGGTTTTTTGGTAGCCGTTCCATTATAACCGATATTCTTTTTCATCTCCCCAACTCTCCATCTTCACACTTACCTCAAATCATTTTTTCAACGAATATTAAGAGAAATCGGATTAATTTATAAATTTGTAATCACACGACCGTTAGAAGCTGTGGCTTTTAACGTAAATGATACCCATGCTATTTAATCATGCACGCATATTCTATATAATATAAGATTACTTTATGGAATCAAAGAAAAAAAGGTCAGGGTTCTTGCTGCTCGAAGATTATTGGGCCATCTGGATCGGGATGTTTTTATTGGTGATTGGATTAATTTGTTTCTACTTTATCCCGCTCAACGATATGTCAGAAAAGGTGGAAGCAGCAGAACAGATTATGGAACATGAAAAGGAAAAAGCTCCTTTTACTACTATAACCTGGCAGGAGACCAAAGCCGCTGTCAGCCAGATGTCATCTGCGAAAACGCCACAGGGTACGTTTTTCAAAAATTTATTAAAATCTCCACAAACCTGGAAATCCAACCCGATCAAAGGATTTTATCAACCCACCGGACCTGAAAAAAATGCAGATAACCTCCAGGTATTACAGGATTCATTGAACCAGCTAAAATCTCAGGCAAACGCAGCTCATAAATTGGCATCCAGTCTACAATTTGCAGATTCATCCGCTAATAATCGCGCAGCTGTCTATGCAAGCCAATGGCGGGAGACCCATACCGAATTCCTGGCGTTGAAAAAGAAGAGCCAAAATAAGGGATATTCCTTAGTACCTAACTTGTTAGTCTTGTCAATGATTTTTGCTTTGATATTTGGAGTCGGAGCACATTACATGGGGTTTGGTTTTTGGAAATTTGTGAAAGGTTTTCTTTTTGTATTCCTACTGGCCGTGTTGGCGCAATTACTAGGCCAGCAAACAGATATGAAAGCTATTGGATTTGGTTATGCCATCTGGGCTATTGCGTTGGGTTTGTTGATATCCAATACATTAGGCACACCTGATTGGGTAAAATCAGCTGTACGCCCTGAATTTTATATCAAAAGTGGTTTGGTATTGCTGGGTACAGAAATCCTGTTTACCAAAATCCTGGCCATTGGCTTACCCGGAATTTTTGTAGCATGGATTGTTACCCCTATCGTGTTATTGGGCACTTACTGGTTTGGCCAGCGGGTATTAAAGATTGCAAGCAAATCATTAAACATTACCATATGTGCCGACATGTCGGTATGTGGTGTTTCGGCGGCTATTGCTACAGCAGCAGCTTCAAGGGCTACTAAAGAAGAACTGACGATGGCAGTAGGCATGTCTATGGCTTTTACTTCGGTCATGATGATCGCCTTGCCAGCCTTCATCAAATTCGTGGGTATCCCTGAAGTATTAGGAGGAGCATGGATCGGTGGTACGATAGATGCCAGTGGTGCTGTAGTGGCGGCAGGAGCATTGTTGGGAGATACTGCATTGCAGGTGGCAGCCACCATCAAAATCATCCAAAATATGTTGATTGGGGTGATATCATTCTTTGTGGCCTATTATTGGGCTACGCGGATAGACAAAAAAGAAGGTGTTAAGGTGAGAGCAGGGGAAATTTGGGATCGTTTTCCTAAATTTATTTTAGGGTTTGTGGGCGCTTCATTATTGATTTCGTTGCTATACAGCATAAGCGGAAGTAACCTGGGTGATGCTTTGATTGATCAAGGTTTGATCAGGGGTTACTCCAAGGACCTGAGCAGTTGGATGTTTTGCCTGGCGTTTGTTAGTATCGGATTGTCAGTCAATTTTAAAGAGTTGTGGCACCAGTTCAAAGGTGGCAAACCAATGTACCTCTACCTGGTGGGGCAGGCTTTTAATCTGGCACTTACCCTGCTGGTGGCCTATATCATGTTCTACATTCTTTTCCCGGAAATCACCCAAAGCCTATGAAAAATGACAAGTGGGTTAGGTTTACAATTGGTTTATGTATATTTATTATAGCTTTTGTGGCCCTGCCCAAGCTGCATCATTTCATTCCCGGGAGTGATCATATGCGCCAGGTGATTGAAACAGAAAAGATAGATGCCGCTGCCATCTTTTACTCCTCCGAAAGCAGATCTTCTGGTGCTCGGAAGGCCATAGAAGAAAAAATGGAATTGGGGAAGAAAGAGGCAAAAAAGCTATAGATTCCAATATTCTTGCGGAGAAAAATCTCAATATCCTCCTTAAATATGCAGAGGATTGCCGTAAACTATTTAAACTTCCATAGCCAAGTGTAATTATCATTGTGAACCTATGTTGTATATTTCCAACTGGCTAGAGTTTTTTATGGAAAACTAAAATAATCAAAATGGGCTACAATAACGATAACTCGTCCAACTGAATTGCCATTGTAGGTGTCTAACATAGAGATTGGCGAGCATAAAAAAATTATAAGAATGAAAAGCTATATGTATTTACCTGGAGTGATAATTTTATTGATTTCTTTGTTTGTGATTTCTTGTAATGAAGATGAGAACACATTTTGTAATAACAGTTGTAATGTATCTGATCCAGTAAAAGATTTGGCTTGGTTAAAAAATGACATTGAGGAAATTGAACAAAATAATAATGACTATTCAGAATATGCCTTCTATATGACCGCCATGTTTAAAGGGGAAACTGTTTTTTTTTATGGGAATTGCCATCCGGCCATTAATTATGTTTCATTTTTGCTTACCTGTAATGGGGATACATTAGGTTACACAGAAGAGCTATATGACCACCTGAATACTGTAACTTTGTTGTGGCAACATGAGGAATCTGAATGTAATTTCGATTGAATAAGATTATACCATTAAATCTAAAAAAACTGCTCCAGCAATAAAGCTATTTACATATTGAGGGAAAATCAAAATAATCATCTCATATAGCCAGTCTGTTATCATTTCTGAAATAGAAATTATTTTGCTCAATTATTAATTATTTTATCATATTATTATATATTTGATAAGAATTATCCAGTTCATGGGGTGATCTGCCAATATGAACCCGTTTAAATATAGTAAGATCATCCCTTATGCTATAACTTGAATTAACTATGAGAAAGCCTATTCTACTATTATTATCAACATTAATAAGCATCCAGGCTTATTCGCAAATTACCTTTGAAAGTGGTTACTTCATTGATGAATCCAACCAAAAAATTGAATGCCTGATAAAAAATGTGGATTGGAATAACAATCCTAAAGGGTTCGAATACAAATTATCTTCAGATGGTGCTACTCAGCATGCGGATATTCAAACGGTGAAAGAGTTTGTAATTAATGACATTTCAAAGTATATCCGTGCAAATGTAAAGATAGATCGATCCAGTGGTTTAATGGCAAATTTAAGTTATGAAAGGCAACCTGTATTTGAAGAAGAACAACTATTTCTTAAAGTATTAGTGGATGGTAAAGCATCATTATTTCAATATACAGCTTCAAACCTCATAAGATTTTTTTATCAAGTAAAAGATTCTGAAATATCCCAGCTCGTTTATAAAAAATTTATGCTTAACCATAAAGTAGCTGAAAATAATTATTTCAGACAACAATTAATCAATGATTTGAAAGATCAACCGATTTCCAATCAGGATGTAGAACGAATTAAATACAGCAAGGAGAGTTTGACACGGTTTTTTTTAAAATACAACCAATCTAATGATTCTGATTTTATTTATACCCAACAAAAGAAACAAAAAGGGGATTTATTCAATTTAACTGTAAGGCCGGGTATAACCTTTATTGATTTAAATGTTTTTTGCCCAAAGGCGGGTTACAATATTGATGCGAATATCAGCACACAAAGTATGAGGTTTGGTCTGGAAGCTGAAATTATTTTTCCATTCAACAAAAATAAATGGAGTATCATTATTGAGCCTACTTACCAATATTGTACATATGAACAATCCCCAGAAAATTTGGGATATGGTGAGTCAGGTATTATATCTGTTGACTATAAATCAATTGAAATACCAGTAGGTATAAGGTATTATGTCTTTCTTAATAAATCATCAAAAATCTTTGCAAATTTTTTATATGTACCTGATTTTAGTTCTAAGTCTTCTTCACTTCAGGTCAATTCTTATAGCAAGTATTTTTTAAATGTGCAATCCAGAGGTAATTTTGGTTATGGAGTGGGATATACATTTAAAAATAAATATAGCTTCGAGGGACGCTATCAAACGAAAAGAGATGTATTGCACAGTTATCAAGTGTGGTTGTGATCTTGCCTGAAATAGGTTGACCGCTAAATTGAATAAATTTACACGGTTAACAAAGACAAAAATGGCAAAAAGAAAAGATTTTAAGATGAGTATTTCTCAAAGACAAAGTAGAAGTTTTAGTGAA
>JAEWLI010000077.1 GCA_023393375.1 Bacteroidota bacterium | reverse complement strand
AATTTCGTTAATTTGTCTTTTCATAGTCCTTAGGAGTTTTAGTAATTAATTAATTTCAAACTTAAATATATTAAAATTCCTAGGGCTATTTCTAACCGCATTTGCAAACATAAAGCCTACGGGATTGGTTCAGTTCATAAAACAACTAACGAATTTAATTTAAAAATCAGAACCTGTTTCCACAGATACATTCATTAATAATCCTTCAACATCTTTTTACCTCTTTTGCAAAGCTGTATGCACATTCCCCATGGATCGCGTAGCATGATTACCAGTGAATCGTCATCTGGGCGAACTTCTTGTACAAATAAAGCCCCAGCTTTTTCCAGCCTTTTCCGATCAGCATTAGGATCTGCCGAAACAAATGCCAGGTGCAAATTCAAAGGGTTCATCAATTCATAAGAAGGGACATTTTCAGGAGGATTATTATAAATTTCAATCAACGTATTTCCACTATCATCTGCCATAAAATGGATATAGGGATGAACATCCATCTTGGAAACGATCTTCATACCCAGATTTTCAACATACCACTTGGCAACAGCGACAGGATCTTTTACATTAAAGGCTATATGTTCTATCTTCATGGCTATTTGGGTTAATTTAATATAATCTATCCAATAAAGGTAACAAATAATTCCTTTACATCATTGATTTGATATATCAAACGTAGCGTTTTATCGGATATCACCCAAAGAGATTTCCCAAACCATCATATCGTGAGTGCCAAAGGACTTTTGTTTTTTCATCAGAAAAAAATCCGCTGTTTTTGTCAGTGATGTATTTGAAAACTGATCGCCTGAAATGGAAATTTTGAATGAAAGTAACCCTTTGTAATGGTCTTTGGTGGTAAAATGGAGAGGTTGTAAAATATTTGGTTCTATTATCTCAAGACTTGATATTTTTAATTCCTTTATAGTTGAGAGGAAATTTTCAACTGTTAAATTATTCTGGCCATCAAATAAATTTATCTCGCTGAGTTCAATAAATAACTTACTTGCCTGTGTTTCTGCATTTGCCCTGAACCCTTCGGCATAGGTTGAGTCTGAAAGAATCAGTATATAATCTGCAAAATCTTTTAGTTTTTCTATTGCCCTTGTTTCAAAAGCTTTAAGTTGATCAGGGGTAATTTCCTCTGCAACAAACTGATCTTCCAGGGAAAGATCTTTTGGTTCTTCAATAGATACCTTATTAAAATTCACCTCTTCACTGCTGATAGATGCACAGGCGGAAACCACAACACACAAGATCATATTTAGAAAGTGCTTTCTCATGGGTTATCCTGTTTAAATCTTAATTCTTTAATCCTCTTTCCTTCAAATGTGGTTTCCAAAATAGAAATATTTCTCAAACTGTTTAAAGGCATGGTCAGTTTATTGATAAATTCCTCCTTGTTATACAATTCCATGCCAATAACTTGGCCTTCCATAATCTGAAAGATCTGTGCATCATCTACGAACATCTGGTTAAGTTTCTGTCGCCTTTGTTCCCAATCTTCTATTTTCCCCTTGGAAAACAAATGCAACATTAAAGCGTAATCATTCACCTTGACCGTGATGACCTCGTTAAGGCTTTTTTTATTGAAACGCCGAACAATAGTATCTGTAACATAATAAGGCCCCTTTACCACAAATTTTACAGAAGGTTGTTGCATAGCAAATGAAACACACCCCGATTGATCGGGAGCAAGCACATAAGGCGATTCACCATCATTTAATACAAATACTTCCACATCATTTGGCTTCAATTGTTCTTTGCTTAAAGCATTTACCAGGCAAAAACTGTAGTATTTGGTGTTGTTTGATAATAGATACAAGCCTGCTAGAGTTAAAACAACTATCAATGCCGGTATAATTATGATCCACTTTTTATTTTTATTGTGGTTACTTTTTATTTCAGAAACTACCTCGGTTTTCTTTGAACCTTTGTAATGATTCCAATCTTCACATCCGACATATTTACTTAACAGATTTAAAATGTCAATCCGGGGCAAATGACCATTTGAATTCTTAATATGGGTATAAAACCATTTTTCACTAATCCGGCCATTTGCTTTTAGAATGAGGTCTTCCTGAAACCGGGAAATATCCTCTCCCTTCCATTGAGAAACATCTGCTTCGGTACCCGGATAAGTTTGCCGGAGCACCTCAGAGATATCCCTCTTTAAACATTCAAAATATTTGTTGTCTGCTTCAGGCATCATCCATGTTTATCTAACGCACAAAACGCTTTGTTGCATTTTGTAAAATGGCAGATATGGTTGTAAAATAATTTACAATTGTTACACAAAGGTAATTTTCCATTTCAAATATCACAGCCTATATCTTTATTTCAAAATTTATTTTCAACAAAAACATACAAGCTCATGAGCAATATAGGAAAAAGGTTATTCGCAAGAGCAATTATTTCAAGCATTTTAATTGCGTTGATATTTACCTTGTCACGGTGCACACCGAATCACAATAAAAATTACCCTGTCAGTAGTGCTCCAGAACACGTATATTATGATATTGTTGTTCCACCAGAAACCGAACAAACTGAAAATAATCTTGATATTAAAATACCAAATCCGCAAATCATGGAAGTTCCGGATGAAGAAGAGATGCTTTTTATTTTGGATGAAGATGTTAGCCCGATTGAAGATTTTAACACAGAAGAATATAACCTGATTGTAGAAAATGATTTTAAAAATGTCTGGAACGAACCTTTGTCAACCTTTTCTATTGATGTAGACAAAGCCTCCTACAGTAATATCCGGCGTTATCTCTCCTATCATCAAATGCCTCCTAAAGACGCTGTTCGCTTGGAAGAAATGATCAATTATTTCACCTATGATTATCCTCAACCCGAAGGGCAACATCCGTTTTCTGTCACCACTGCAATAAAGGAATGTGCGTGGAACAATGAAAATAAACTGGTACAAATCGGAATTCAAGGGAAAGCGTTAAATTATGACGAGATTCAACCAGGTAATTATGTGTTTTTGATTGACGTATCAGGATCAATGGATGAACCGGATAAACTTCCTTTGGTAAAAAAATCAATGAATATTATGTTGGAGAATCTTCATCCCGATGACAAAATAGCGATAGTGGTTTATGCTGGTGCTGCCGGTGTTGTATTGCCTTCGACTTCCGTCAAAGATAAAGAAATCATTAAAAAAGCGATCAATAAACTTTCAGCAGGAGGTTCAACTGCGGGGGGTGAAGGCATCCAACTGGCTTATAAAATAGCATCGGAGAATTTAATTGCAGGTGGAAATAACCGGATCATCCTTGCTACTGATGGCGACTTTAATATTGGTGTTTCATCCACATCTGAATTGGTGCGTTTGGTGGAAGAAAAACGAAAAGAAGGCATATTCCTGACCATTTGTGGTTATGGTATGGGCAACTATAAGGATGGCAGGTTGGAGGAAATCAGTGCTGCCGGTAATGGTGTGTATTTTTATATTGACCATATCACTGAAGCAGAAAAAGTGTTTAGCCGTGACTTGCGGGCCAACCTTTTTACCATTGCCAAGGATGTAAAAATCCAGGTGGAATTTAATCCCTTAAAAGTTCACTCCTACCGGTTGATTGGCTACGAAAACAGGATGATGAACCGGGATGATTTTGATAATGATGAAAAGGATGCCGGAGAGTTGGGTGCAGGTCATTCGGTTACAGCTCTATATGAAATCGTTCCCGCTAATGATCAAAATTTGAAGGCATCAAACCTGCGGTACCAGACACCAGAAGCTTCCACAAAAGCCAGTTCTGAAGAGTGGATGACCTTAAAACTGAGGTATAAACCGATAGACAAAGAAGAATCAATATTGATTGAAAATCAACTATTTTACAGCAATGAAACAGGATCCTGTTCCATGTTATTTGCTGAAGCTGTTGCCGGATTTGGCATGTTGCTCAGAGATTCAAAATACAAAGGTGATCTAACTTATGATAAACTGATTGCTACTTTGAAAGAAATAGAAAACAATGAAGATCAGGAAAAATGGGAATTGATCAAATTAGTGGAAACTGCCAGTCTATTGTCGAACCAAAACTAAATTACCATGAAAAATATTGCGTGTTTTCTTATTGTATTTTGTGCGTATCAGAATAGTATCGGCCAGGATGTAAACACAGCCAATTCTAACGATCACGAAAAAATGGTAAAAGAAAAAATGGCCTTATTTTCTGATTATTTTAAATCTGGAAATTATGATAAAGCCAGAGCTCCATTGGATTGGTTGTTGGAAAATCAACCTGATATTTCTCTTTCTATTTATATCAATGGTATAAAATTATGCGAAGCTCTGGAACAATCAGAAAAAAATGTTGAATCAAAATTTTCGCTTCAGGAAAAAATCCTTGGGCTGTATGATAAAAGAATGGAGTATTTTCAGGACGAGGATAATGTAATCAACAGAAAAGCATATGCAGCGTATAAATTTTACCGAAACAGGGAAGACAAATATGCCGAGCTGTTGCACCTCTTTGATGATGCATTCAAAAGAAATGAACAGTATATTTTGAGTGCATCCCTGCTTGCATACATGGATGTAATGAAAAAATACCAGGAATCAAACGGTTCCCTTACAAAAGAAGATATTCTGGAACGGTATCATCGCATCAGTGAAGTCCATACTATGAAAAACGCTGATTCACAAATCATGGATGAGGTGGACAAAATACTATTGTCGTTGATTGAAATGAATTGTGATGAAATTCATTATCTGTTTGGAAATTTTGCTGATGTTCAGGGAGCTAAAAAACTCATGGCCATCAGTCTGACATTCAAGTGTACCAGTCATCTCATGTTTCTGGAAGCTGCCTTACAGGTTTTTGATGACGCACCAAATGCAGGACTTGCCAGAATTATAGCTACCCTTTATGAAACTAAACAGAATGTTACTGCCTCTGAAAAATATTTATTGGAAGCTTTAAGATTGTCTGATAACTCTAAGGCTCCTGAAATCAATTTCTTATTGGCAGTACATTATCAAAAACGTGATTTATTGCAAAAGTCCAGATTTCATGCTTTAAAAGCGGCCAAATCATCAGAATATTCAGATAAAGCTTATCGCCTCATAGGAGATCTTTATGTTTCAAGTTACAATAGTTGCATGGGAGGCAAAAGCAGACTTGTAGATCAAGGGGTTTATCTGGCAGCTTATGAAATGTACCAAAAAGCAGGTGATCAGGAAAAGATGGAGATGATCAGCAAACACTTCCCGAGTGCAGAAGATATTCATGCTGAAAACCTGAAAATCGGTGATCAGATACAGGTGTGTTGTTGGATCAACGAAATGGTGACGATTAGGAGAAGGCCATAAAATGATTTGATAGGGTTTGGATCAGAATGCGAACTTGACAAAAGAATAGCCATGGATATATTGTGCAATTCTCTCCATGGCTAAATTCATATCTTCAAGGTACATTATATATGTACGATTCTCTTTTTTCACTATACAAAATTTACTTGTTTGAGAATTTGGTCTTTTATCTGTTTTTTTAAAGCATTTTTTGTCACCAAATCAATTTTCTTGTTGAAGACTTTCTCTAAAAAAAGCTCCAATGTGAAAAATTTCCAACCAATGGGTTTCTCTAATTCTACCAAGATGTCAATATCACTTTCCTCTGTATGGGAATTGTCGGAATATGATCCAAATAAACCAATTTCTTTTACAGCATAATCCTCGTAAAGCATTGGTTTTAATTCAGTTAGTTTAGATAAAATTTCCCTCTTTGTAATCATAGTCCAAATATAATCAATTTATAAATATTGACTTTCAGTCCAGATTATTAGACTGATCGTTTCATAAGAAAGTTTGATCACTGTATAATATTAAGTTCACAAAACATCTGAACTACACACTTACCATCAACATGGTTTCATGCTATCTAACAAATCTTTTACGCCAACCGTAGCAATACCCGATGATATATCAGACATGGCATATGGGATAATCAGCATGTCGTTATGTATCAATGAACCGCAGGAATATACCACATTAGGGACATACCCTTCACGTTCTATCTCATTTGGAATAATAAGCGGTTCTTCAAGACGGGCAATCATTTTGGATGGGTTATCAAGTTCCAGCAAAACAGCCCCGATGGAATATTGTCTCATGGTACCTACACCATGGGTAAGCACAATCCACCCTTCACTTGTTTCTATCGGTGAACCACAATTACCAATCTGAACAAATTCCCATGGCATAGCGGGCTTCTGAATCATTTTTGCTTTGTTCCAGAAATGTAAGTGATCGGAATAAATGATATAGTTATTTTCCCCATCCAAACGGGACAACATGACATATTTCCCTTTGATTTTCCGTGGGAATAAAGCCATTCCTTTATTTTGGACTGCCTTACCATTTAGTGTTATGATATCGAAATTAACAAAATCCTTGGTTTTTAATAAATGGGGAAGGATGCTGATGTAATTGTAAGCTGTGTAAGTCGCATAATAACAAGTTTCGCCATTTTCTTCGGTAAATTTAACAAATCTTGCATCCTCGATTCCTTTGCTTTCATTTTCAGAAACAGGGAATATCACACGTTCTGAAATTTTTGACTCTTCATCAAACTTTATTTTGTAATTTGAATTTGCCAGCCAGTTTATATTGCTGATAGTTTGTTTGTTATAATCAAAGTCAGTGTCCTGGAATAATAAATTAATGCTTGCTATCAGTTCACCATATGTGAATATATCTGGCAGGTGTTCAAAAATTCGGTTACTAGTTTCATCCAGGGATTTCATATCTGCCAGTTTGAGACAAAACAAGTGAGTATCGTAGGTAGGGTCATGCAAAACACCTGGAGTCTCCACGTATGCGGAAGTATCATCTAAAAGTAACGCACCATCCTGTTTGATTATCCCGCTTCTAAAAACGATACAAGAAATATGCCCTTCACCGGTAGCCCTCAGGCTCATAATAAAACGGAGCTCCCCTTTTTTCACCCCGCGTTGGTCAGGGTGCATTACTATGGATGGATTGAATAATGCAGCAGATTCAATGGAGTACTCCATGCTGAAATAAGCCCCAATAAGCTTCTTTTTTGTATCGCTTATTAATATGTTAACCGGCAAATATTCAGAAACTTTTTCAAAATGTTGATTTAGTTGCTTTTCTATATTTTTATGTCTGCTATAAAAATCAGCCTTCACATTTTTCAGCAAGTCTCCTGCTTTTCTTTCTGAAAGCTTCGTCACTCTATTGATGATTTTGCTTATTCGCAATATATCACCCGGAATGTGGGTTCTGATAATTACTCTCGCACTATTACGCTCTATTCTATTTTCACTTCTTGTTATTAAGGATTTGACTTTCTTTTTGTTAGTCATGATTAAACTTTTATTAGGTGCTGATTCTTAATTTAAAATTCTATTATATACATCCAGGTAACCATTGATCATTTCTTTTTTGCTGAATTTCGAATTTGCCCACTCCCTGCAAAATTCTCTGCTTATAGACGGTATGTTACCAACGGCATCTGATGCTTCATTAACGGTATTTACCAAAAACCCTGTTTTTCCTTTTAGAATCAATTCAGGCATAGATCCTAAATTGAATGCTATAACCGGGGTGCCACACATCATAGCTTCCGCCACACTTAATCCAAAAGGTTCGTTGAAGCTAATCGGATGTAAAAGTGCATAAGCTTCACCCATCAGGATATCTCTTTCTTTAGGCCCAGAATTACCAACGAAAACAATATCATCATTATTAATATATGGCTTGACTTTATTATCAAAATATGCCTGATCTTGAATAAGACCGGAAATAATTAATTTTCTTCCTGTTTGTTTTGCTATCTGAATGGATTCATAGGTTCCCTTCTCGGGATGAATCCTGCCAAAAAACAGCAAATAATCTTTTGGGGTATCCTTAAATGTAAATTCATTTTCGTCAATGCCATTGTACACAGTAGCTAAGTATTTAAGAGCCGGACTACGATCAGAATTACTTATTGATACGTAAAAACAAGTGTTATTATATTTTTTATATACTTCAATTATTTTTTGAGAAGAAAATCCGTGTATGGTTGTAACCACAGGGGTTTTAATAAGTCTGGAATAGGTAAGTGGAAGAAAATCAAAATGGTTGTGGATGATATCAAATTTAT
>JAEWLI010000051.1 GCA_023393375.1 Bacteroidota bacterium | reverse complement strand
TACATCGGCCACCCGTTGGCTGTTGTCATCTATCCCGGTGATCACCACATCATACAAACCATCCAGGTTCGCATCGAACCACTTCATATCCCCCCGACCCACAGCAGGTAAGTTGTGGATGTTATTTTTTACCAATGACTGGCTTAGAGCAGGATAGACCAGTAGAAGCAGAAATAAGGTTAAATATGTTCTCATTTTGTTGTGCATTTCTCTATTGGTATTATCTTCTCCGTTATTGATGCTTTTCTCGCTAAAAGAAAAATTCAATCGATTATGTAATAGTCATTAAATAAATCTACAACTCAATTTGAAAGATATAAGCAGTACTTGAAGAACTTAATACATATAAATATCCGTCCTGATATCGAATACAATCTTTAGACTCTGGAATCCCTGCTTCATCAACAACTACCCGCCCAATCAAATTAAAATCAGAACGCTTAAAAACTGCTAAATCTCCAGTGAAAGAATTTCTTGTGATTAATAAATTTTCAAAGCACCATATAATACCATTACTACTAAATGACTCTAAACCACTAACACCATCATATAGAAATGACCTTGTGATTTTTCCGGTTTCCTTGTCTACCTCATTAAATCCATGACCGAAGTGGATATATAAGAATTCACCTACTTCACCAAAAGAAACTTGTTCTATTTCATTTTCTAACTCCCATATTTTCAAACCTGTCTCTAAAGAAACACAGACTAATTTTCCTCCTTTCAACCTAACAAATACATACACCCCATCGGAAAACACTGCATTTCCTTGATTTCTTCTTTCAACCTGGTTTGAAGAATCAATCTCTAACTTCCATTGCAGTTCAAGAGTTGACAAGGAATAATTTTCAACAAGACTTTTGTTATAAAACAAAAAGTTGTCCTTCAATAAAATCTTTGGAAATTGTGGTAGCGAAATCTTATCAAACCCTTCTGTCAGTAAAAAATAGGTCTGATTGAAATTTTTATCCATCTCAATTAAGACTGCATATTTAGATAAGTTTCGATTCTGTAAAGGGTGAATGTAATAGTCCTGGTCTGTGACTTGAATAGTATTTTCAAAATCAGTATAAAATACTGGCTCACCTTCGTTCTCAGAATAAACTACCCCTTCAAAAAAGCTATGAAATTTGGCAAATTCAATATTTTTTTTTGATATTAATTTCCCTTCTTGAAGTAACTTTATTTCATCACCTCCAGAAGCCATCACTCCATGAAGCTCTTTAGATGTAGTACCTAATAAAATTAAATTATTAAGGACATCTATCCTTGATACTTTCTCTATATTTGAAACTAACCGCATTCTTAATTATTTAAAATTGGTCTTAAAAATATCATCAAACCAGTCATTTCTTGTTTTTAACAAATTCTCTAAATGGTCAGGACCTGTTATTACTGATATATCATCCCAGTAATTTTCAAATAATCCCAAAATATCATCATTGCTAAAAATACCTCGGATGATTCTTCCATGCATTTACTACACTTAATTCATTTAATCCATTCTGAATTTAATCGCTTCAATAGGATCAGGGGCTTCCACTGGACAATGTTCTTGCTCATATTTTTCCACAAGTAAAGACAAAAGCTCTATTTCTTCCCCTTCCTTACTATTTGGTTCAATTGCTTTTTCAATGCTGTTGATCAGCGTATAAATATGTTCACAAGCCTCATCATATTGTTGTTTTGTTTTTAATATTTTAGAGTTCATATTCTATAGTTTTTGCGTCTATTCTATCATCTTCTGTATGAGTCCCAAACCAAACAACAAAGACTATCTTTAATTTGTATTCTATATCTACGATTAACCGATAATCATCCTATACGTCACAAATATATAAACTAAACCCCACAAAAAAAGTCAGGAACAATCACTCATCCCTGACTTTAAAAATTAAATTAATTAGAAACTATGCCCTTAATATGCTTTTTGCCACATCATCATAAGCATCTGTCATAAATGGAATATTGGTGACATCAGCGGTTTCGCGGTTGGCAGCAATCAGGTCTTCACGGGTCAATTCGTTGATCCTGAATTTTCTTGCTCCGGCCATGAATTGCTGCAAGCCACCAGCCAGCTTATCTGCATATCCGCACATGGCAATTGCACCAAATGGGATATTCTTCATTTCATCTTCACCCACCTTATTTTTTACACTCTCCCATTCTGAAAATATCTCTTCAGGATATTTGCCATATTCGGTAACTGTCGAGGGCAATTTTTCCCAATGTACGTTCAATTCTGCCCTATTATCAGGATAAAACGTGCCTTCAATATTACTTCCCACGAAACCTGCAATCATTGGTGCTCTGCCCAAACATACTAATTTGGCATATGGCGCACCCAAAGAAAGGGCTTTGAAAAGATGATCTTCTCTTGCAAAACCTCCAGCAAATGATAAATCAGGTGCTTTTAATCCACTCTGTTCGAGTATCCGGCAATATTCATATGCCTTAGCATGAAGTGCCAAGGAAGGAATACCCCAATGTTGCATCATGTTCCAGGGGCTCATACCAGTACCACCACCTGCACCATCGATGGTCAACAAATCAAGTTTAGCTTCGGCGGAGAAACGAATAGCCATCGCCAGGTTTTCCATACCATAAGCACCAGTTTTCAAAGTAATTCTTTTGAAGCCAATTTTACGCAAGTAGGCAACCGTATTCATAAATTCTTCCTTTACTGCATCAGCCGAATGTTTATCGGTAGCACCTAAGCGACTATGACGAGCGAAAGCGGTAACAGCCCTGTTTTCAAATCCCTTGATAACAATTGGGTCATATGGATTGGGGTCAACAATATATCCGCGGTCTTTCAGGAATTGTGCATATTCCATGCTGGTAACTTGTATTTCGCCACCAATGTCCTTTGCACCTTGTCCCCATTTGAGTTCGATGATGACATCATTACCATATTTTTCGATGATGTATTCTGCCACTCCGTTACGCGAGTCTTCCACGTTCATTTGAACGATAATCGCACCATAACCGTCAAAATATCTTCTGAAATAAGAAATACGTTTGTCCAGCTCCGGTGCTTTAATAATTCTACCTTTACTGATTTCGCTTTCTTTGTCGATACCCACCACGTTTTCTCCAACTACAATAGGAAAACCTGCAAGGGCTGCACCCACAGCATAAGAAGGCCAATATCGGGCAGCAATAAAAGTGGAGCCCAACGCACCGGTCATAATAGGTACACGACATTTGGTTTTAATTTCATTACCAAATTCTGTGGTAATATCCACATTGGTGAAGATACAGTCATCCGGATTATCTGTCATGCCATTGGTTATACCTTTAGAGCCATAAGCATATCCTTGAATTCTCAAAGCATGGTAGCCAACTCCTACAGAAACTGTGTTTGAAGCACCTGAGGTGGAGTATCCATATCGTCTCGGATATAACATCTTTCGGCCTTCCAAGCAGGAAAGCCACGTTTCACATTTACCTTTACACGACGAATCACATAAAGTACATAGCCCTGATTCACAAGGCACACCCCGGTTATTAGCCCCCAGAGCATCATTGTTCTTAATCCATTGTTCCATAAAATTGTATAGTATAGTGTTATATATGAAATTCTGCAGAGACGGACTATCTACTTAATTGCTATTTTCATTATTTTTTAACCTAAACTATATCGTAATTTAAAATATTAGTTTTAGGTCAAATTTCATTGAAATTATTAAAACAATAGTCGCTTTTTATTGACTTTCAGAGAGATGTTTTTTTTGAGTATTTTAACAAAAATATGGAAATACTTTATTTATTTCACTTTTTACTCAAATAAATTGCGAGTATTCAAAATAATCCGCAATATTATACAATTACGAATTTCATTCTTTTTTGCCTTATTTTTCGATAATATTACAATTGAGGAGAGGACAGAAAAAACCTTAAAAAAATATAATTTACAATTACACCCCATTAGGTAACCTGGGATAAAATAAAGCGGGAGGGTGTATGAAGGTATCTCTGCCTGAGGATGGTTTAAAGGTTGATCAAAATGTTAACTTAACATATTCTCTCCCGAGTTTTATGTTCGGGAGAGAATCCTAATGGCAGGAGCAGGAACTGTGAAACATTAATCAGGTTTAATGTGAATAAATGATCCTATCATCTATTTATTTCTATGTTCTTCATCAGTTTCTCTACTTTGTCCCTGGGGATGTTACCAAAAATATTTAGCATGAAAACACCATCAGTTCCATTTGCTAACATGACAATTTCCTTAACGTCTCCTTTTACTTCCTTTACCAGTACACTGATGTCGCTTTTTTCATCTTTTATGGTAAAGACGTCTTCAAATTTGTCTTTCTTAATGGATTTCTTCAAATCATTGATTGCTGCTACTGAAAAAACCTCTATATCTTTAGGAATATTCACTATTTTAAATTGATCGATATGGCTGGCAATCTGCTTCAACTCATCATCCTGGTCTGATGACTTTAAAAACCCTGATAAAAAATTACCGGAAAGGTCCATCGTGAAACAACCTTTATCTTTGTATTTGACATAAAAATCATTAATTGCCTTATTTTGTGCCGTAGCCGAAAAAGCCACCAACATCAAACCAAAAATCATTATCTTCTTCATATTTATTATTTTTTAGGATTATTATTCTCACCAATTTTTTCCAGGTTCTCCATGCCCTGTATGTCCATCGACT
>JAEWLI010000232.1 GCA_023393375.1 Bacteroidota bacterium | reverse complement strand
CAGGTACTCCCTCCACTGCCTGCATTGGCGGTAGGGGCTTCATAATAGGTGACCGTGATCTCTTCAAAATCACTGCAACTGCCGTTGGTCTCTGTCCACCTTAATGTATAGCTCCCGTAAGTGCTCGCGGTGGCCGTCGCGTTCGGGCTGTTGGTCAGGTTGAATGTGATTGTGCCGGGGCCTGATACCTGGCTCCATACCCCCGTGCCCGTGCTCGGTACTGCTGATAATAAATGGCTGAGGCCACAGGTGGACGCATCTGTGCCCGCTTCGGTAGTGGGATTGGTTACTACAGTTAAAGTAGCTGAATTTGATGTTAAGGGGCATGATATTACATGATCCACTACACACCTGTATATATATCCATCTTCAGTTACGGTGGCTCCAGTAATTGTTAAGGTCTGTGTATTAGTGCTATTATAAATTCCAGCATCTGTGAGATCAGTAAAATCAGTTCCTCCATTTGTACTTACCTGCCATTGATAATTGTCATTCCCTGTTGCATTTATGGTAAATGAGGTATTATTTCCTTCACAAACTTCGCTATCAACCGGATGATCAGATATTGAGATCGGGCAGTCAAAAGATATGGTAATTGCATCAACTAAATCAATTCCATCCAGTTTTGCATTTAGGCTTCCTGTTGCTCCAGGATGAATAGCCTTAACTGTTAAATTTTGTATTTTTATCCAATCGATAGTTAATTCATCAGGAACATCATATTCTATTATAAATTCCTGGTTACTATTGAAATAAGAAGTACTAATATTAAGCCCTGAAGATGTTAGAGCTGGTATGGTTAATTCATCAAATTCAAAATCACTGCCTGAACCGGGCAAAGTAATAATTAAAGTGCCTGTACCTGAACCCAGATCATTAATATTACTTTCTGAAATGTCAATATTTGGCAAAGAAGTGAAAGATCCACTTGTAGAAGCATTGAAGGGTGAAACAATAACCTGACCCATAGAAAAAAAGTGGGTACACATTAGCAATATAATGATTAGTCCTGATTTGAGGATCATTTGATACGATATAAAAATATTTCTCTGTAACACTTTCAAAATATATACTTCAATTTGAAATAATGTAACCGTTATGCTATATTCTATGGCTTTAATTGACCGTCACTTCTGGTTTTAATCAGACACATTTTTGCATTGCTACCCAAAGCTGTAAAGGCCATTTGACCAGTAATTACCAGATGCTGTTGATCATCGACAATTATTGAGTTGGCTTTATCGTTGAATTCACCCCCAAAAGATATATAGTTATCCCATAACATAAAGCCATGGAAATCAACTTTATATAATATCATTTTGGAATCTATACCAGTGATCCTCCTGTGGGCCAAAACCACATATCCATCATTGGTTTTGCACAAACCTGCCCCTTTCAAGTTGTTAACCCCCTCTATTTCAGGATATACTTCCCATTCTACATCTAGCCGAAGATTTAATTTTCGAAGAAGTAGTCTGGATGAATTTCCTTGTACCTCGGAACCTAATACCAGCAAGCCCTGATCATCAGTTAAAATCATCGCATCAGCATATTCGTCCCTTAACCCTCCAATTATATTAGGAAAAGGTATGCTTCCATCTTTATTTACATTTATCAGAAACATGTTGAAACCATCCTGACCTTGATTTTCGCTATGATTTGTGTAGCCTGCAATATACGCTAAGTAAGTTCCGGTAGGGTCGGGAATTACAGATTTCGCATGTTCAATTGTATTATTTTGTCCGATAAGGGTCTGATCACCAATTACTTCACCATCGTTATTGGTAACAAAAAATAAAATTTCCGCGTCGGATTCATTTAATTTTGTATGACCCACTACCAGAAAATTTCCCTGTTCATTGGGTGAAACATCCATGCCAAAATCTTCAAAATTAACGGTATCCCTGCTATAACCATATGTCTTACGCCAAACTTCATTTCCTGACGCATCCAGACGCAATAAAAAAATTTCACGGTTATGCAGGTTTTCTTCTACCAAAGTAAAATCACCAATAATTATGTATCCACCATCAGGCAGTCTTTTTATTTTTCTTGCAATGTCATCTCCAACATCACCAATTGTTTTTAACCATTGAGCATTCCCATTAATATCGGTTTTCACCAATAATATATCCCTGTTTTCTCCTGAATTTGCTGAAGTTGTTGATCCGACAATTAGATATCCATTATCTTGGGTCTGGACTACATCTAACCCTTCATCAACATATTCACCTCCATAAAATTTAAAAAATACTTTATCATCCACCGATATGTCTGATTTTTCAGTGTCACAACTAATCCACACGATCGAGAGGAATATTATGCAGGGTAGATATATCTTCATCGTTTTACCTTTCTTCTTGGATTATACAATGGTTTTAAATAACTAATGCTGAGCATCAAATTATTAAGCTTCATATCATCATCTATATACATGTATTTATATAGCATCTCTTCATTGCCAAACCTATTATTGCTGGATGATATATTCTTTAGTCCAAAAGAATGCCTCATCTCTATTAGCAGATAATTCACTCCCACTTTATAATGGACGCCACCTCCTACAATAACCGAATAACCAAACCTATTACGATTTGACATTAAAGAAATATTAGGACCAGTTTCAGGTAATACCGTAGCTCCTTGAGTTCGCTCTATGACCAGGTTTTTAGCGGCACTATGCATCATAAAGTTTAAACTTCCCCCACCAAACACATAAGGTTTCCATTTGGAAGAATTCATGCAAATATTAAATAAAACAGGTAGTTCAAGATTATATTGATCCTCATTGAACTGTAGGGTTGTATGGCCCAAAATATTTTCCCTAACTTGAAATCTATTGAGTTTAAACAACAGTTCACCAGTAAAACTAAATGTGTGTGATAAACTATATTTCACACCTGACCCTAAGAAAAAACCTGCTGCTGGCAAATATTCTTTAGTTTTTTTATCTACAATATTTTCCTGATTTGCAAAATGGTTATATCCAACACCATCTGTGTTATACAGGTTGTAAGGTTTCACAAATGAAAGGTCCCCTCCTACTTTAACCACTATTATTGACCATCTGGGTGTAGTTATAAATTTGTGGTGAAGGTGAAACAATTCAGTAGGATCGATAAGCGAATTGGGCTTGTATTCTGGATTTAACTTCAACAATGATAAATAGGATTGTTCTGCTTTTTCATGTTCATCCAAGTACAAATAAGAAATGGAAAGCAAGCGATATGCCCTGATTTTTTCTTCTCTTGAGAATCCTTTGTCCAGACATTCTGATATCAGATCGTAAATATCATAAAGATGGCCTGTTTCAAATGAATTTTCAGCATTGCTCAGCCTCTCCAGACAAACATTTTGGGCCATCAGAGATGGAGCCATTATACCCATAATGAATATAGCTATAAACAAGATTCTATATTGTTTACTGGATATCATCGCTTTTTAATGGTTTTACTCACAATTGCATCAGTACAGGTGGCATTATAGTCAATATCAGGTGCAACATATCGTTTCCATTCCTTTTCTGTCATATTTCGTTGGAGCTTCGAACAGATTTGAGATGCCAGTTCCTCCATATTGGTAGGCCAGATTTTAATACTTCCTGACTTACTTCCAGCTACTACGTATTTGCCATCAGGACTAAATGCGAGACTCCAAACATAAGACTGGTGATCTCTATAAACGACCGGTAACTTATCCAGATTATTGGTATTCCACAATTGTATCCGTCCATCAAACCCTGCTGATGCCATAAAAAAGTCATCCTGGCTAAATCTAATATCATTGATTCTGGAATGGTGACCAGTAAGTATTACTACTTCCTGACTTAAGGAAATTTCATGGACTTCATATACAGAAATATTTCCACTTTCATCACCAATAGCTAACCTGTCTCCTTTGTGGTTAAAAATTACTTTATGTACCGGAGCTTTAACATTCAAAATCGTTGGATTTTCGAAATCAGATGTTCTCCATATGTAAACTTTTCCATTTACACTTCCTCCTGCCAATAATTTACCATCAGGACTGACTGATAATGTTTTAATCTGGGTATCGAGTTTTTTAAATACATTGCTGCTTTTATAATCATTTAACCAAAATGTACTATCAGACCCAGTAGTGATGTATAAGCCATTGTGAGGTAAATAGGCAATATCATATATTAAACCATGATGAGCAGATATTCTGGTAGGGCGGGTTTGAGGATTTTTCAAATTAAATATCTGAAGATATGTTGATTCCCCGGCATTAATTAACCATTCACCATCGGAACTTACCATTGCTTTTCTATTGATAAAATTATTTTCTTGTAATAATGACCCTTGTATACTGGCACCATCCCTTTGCCATGAAAAAATCTTACCATCACTACCTGTACTAAAAAAACGATTTCCTGAAAAATCAATGTGCCTAACAGCGTCTTTATGTGCATTGATTTTATAAAACAAGGAATCATTTTCAAGCTGCCTGAGGGCGAAGTACAATCCGTCATAAATATATGCATCATATGTTTCACCTTCATTATCACGGTTGAAGTGAAATGCCTGCAATGCCAATAAACCTTTAAGGTTGTTGTCTCTTTCCTGTAATGACTTTACGGCCATGGATTGAGCAATAGAGAGCATTCTCAACCGGAAGGCTTTATGCTCATTTTGTTCAGCTAAATTTCTTTGAAGGTGTGCTTCATTTTCATTTTGTTTGGCAATATTTGCCTGATGTTCCGCCAAAGCAGCTTGTTCTTCAGCTAGTTCCTGGTTTATCCTGGCTTGTTCAGCATTTTCCATAGCCTGCTCAAAATTTCTTTCAGCTTCATTGGCATAACGGGTGGCTTGTTCCCTGGCTTCAATTGCCTGTCTTCGCTGAAGATCCACCTCCTCTAACCTTCTTTCAGCCAGCTCAAAATTGGATTGAGCTTCTTGTGCGTTACTTCTGGCTAAGGTAGCCTGGTCATCTGCTTCAATTTTTTTTACAATAGCGAAAATAAAAAAGATAATAGAGATAACAGCTGCCAATCCTAATATCAAGGATGTAATTTTGGCTTTCTGCAACCTTCTTTTCTGTAACATTGCCTGGTTTTTTTGCTCATCTTCATAAGCTTTTTTACTGGTTTCCAGGAATACTATGGCACGCTCATAGTATGGATTATACCTTTGTGCCCACACATAAGAAGGATTTTGTTTTTGTTGCCAGTTTAAAGCAAGTTGAAGATCAGGGGGACGCCAAAGTCCGGTCCGGCCAATTTGATACATTTCAGCAGCTTCTGATAACCGCATATACATTTGAGCAGATTCTGCTTCCTCATTTACCCAAACCTTTAGCCGGTTCCATATCCACATTAAGCTTTCATGAGAAATTTCTACAATAGAATGGGAATGTAGTAACACACCCGGAGGAGGCATTAAAAGTGACCGCCCTGGCTGACGAAAGCTTTCTACTACTTTTATCACTTCATTTTCACTTACTTTTGCGATCTGTGCTACCACATTGATATTAGATGGGCGTCTTATTCCATAAATTTCCCTTCCTTTTTCAGTCAATGATTTAAATAACGCTTCACATATTTCTTTTTCCTTCACTGTGAGTTCATTGTAAGTCTCATCAGCATGGAGAGACAATGCTTCTGTGAGGCGGCCAATCGCATGATAATGCCTTAAGTCAAGTGGTTCATCCTCCTCCTGATTTTTAATCCAGAAATCCCATGCACGCATAAGGGCATGTTGCATTACCGGAAGCTTATCAGAGCTGTTGCCTAAATCATTTAAAAGCTGTTGCACCAGGCGTTTGGATATTTTGCCTCCTCCTACTGCAATAGGTCCTTCAATGGCCAATTGCAGCTGGTTTCTCGTCATCTGAGGAATCAGAAATTGACTATCATTGATAATTCTGGTTAATTCTGGAAACTGAGCTGTTTCACCAATGAAGTCAGACCTCATTGTGATGATTACATATACTGGAACTTCTTCTTGTTGAATAGTTTTAATTAACAGATTTACAAAACCATTTACTTCATTGATTATTTCTGGTCTTGTTTCTCTATTGATCAACCGGAATAATTCCTCAAACTGATCAATTACCAAAAGTACATTTTGGGCTTTTTTCCCAATGTGCTTTTTAAGCACATCTACCAAACCTAGAGAATGGCTTTTTAAAATACTGGAAATTATATTTTTACCATACTGTATTTCTTCTTCAGAATAATTTTCCTTTTGATTATCGTTCAAAAAAAGTGCCTCCGCGAGATTATCAATAGGTGAAATACCCGGTCTTGACGAAAATATCTTCCAAACCGCTCCAGCTTTTGTTAAAAAACCTCCGTATAAGACTGGTAATAAACCACAACTTACTAATGATGATTTGCCACTCCCTGATGCCCCAATCACTCCAACAAACCTGTTTGCAGCAAGTTTTACCAATATTTCATCTGTCTGTCCTTCTCTGCCGAAAAACAGGTGACTTTCTTCAAAGCTGAATGGTCTTAACCCTGGAAATGGGTTAATCATCTCTGTTTTCTCAAGATTATTTAAATATATTACATCTGTTCCTTTAACTTCCATGGAATGATAGTGAAATATCTATCTGATAATCATATAGGGTCAATGAAATACCTCTCCGACCTCAACCAATCATTATAATATTTTACAGTTTTAATGTAAAAATACCATTCTTAAATTTAATAATCTTAAATTGGTATTTTAGCGGAATTATAGGAAATTCATTACAAGCTGTAAATTATTGATTATTAGGAGGAAACTAAATCGTAATCGTCTCTTTTGGTTTGTTGTTCAGGAATGATGTTTGCACATTTTCCAATATGCTCAGGATTAAATCAGGATCTCCGGATAGATAGTCATAAATTTTATCCTTTTCTACCTGTATTATCATACAATCTGTCCGGGCTTTTATTTTGATGATATCTACAAATTCAAGACATCCACCAATCAATTGTTGACCATTTTCAATTTCAGAAATGTGATTTTCCCGAATTAACTCTAATTCCCCTTTATAAAGTATATAACCAAAAGCCATCATATCTTCTTTCACATATACTTCATCACCCGCTTTAAGGTATAAGTCCTGTGTCATTTCGACAACATTGGATAACACAAAATGTGGGACGGTTTCAAATATGGCTGTGTGGGCTAGCAGCCAAACCTTATCAAATCGAAGTATCCTTTTCTTTTGACCCTGCCCAGTATTTCCTATCATTGCTTCCAATTCTTTTCTAGTAACCTGATCAAGCCTGTTGCTATGGAAACGGAAATTATTGGGGTCTAACTGATATATCGCCCACGCTGCGGTTTCCCTGATCAATCCATCGGGATTAAATAAATTTGCAATCAGATCCATCTCATAACCTGTTAATGAATTTTCACCTATATAGTGAACGGCACAAGCTTTGGTCCAGCGGTTATTTAAATTATAATCCCTGTTAATCAGCATACGTAGTGTCTCGGTAAATTTCAAGTCGTTTTGTGGATAATAATTCTGAAGTTTATTCAATTCTTTTGACTCCAGAACATCATCTAACATGAAAATTATTTTTTCTTTCAAGTCATCGGAAAGAAAAACATCGAGCAATTCTATAGCATATGTTAGGCCTTCCCCTGTTTTTCCAAACAGATTTTCCTGAACCAATTGAATTGAATTTGTTTCATATAACATCGTTAGAAGCATGAATATATGCTTTACACTGGTTTTGATATCATATGTTAAAGCTTCAATCAACAATTCTGCTCCAATTCCCTCAGGAATACTTTCCAATGCCTTGAGGTTCCAGGCTATATTAGCTAAATCGCTTTCTATGGCGAATTTTATTCTTCTCACCTGCGACTCATCAGCCAAAAAATCGCACTCCCCGAGGGAATGTAAAACTTCGCCAATGATTTTTTTATCGGGGAAATCGATTTTATCCCATAAAATTTCCATTGCTTTTTTGCCTCCTATCTTCCCATAAATCTGAAGAATCTTCATCATTATCTTTATGTTCTGACCGGATTTATAGAATGCGGACTCCAAAGCAGGAAAAGCTTCTTCACCTATTTCTATAAAAGCATTTACAGCTTTGTCAGCAAATTTTGGCGATTTCAAATTCTCAATGAGGATTGGATATGTTTCTTTAATTTTTGCTGTAGCAGCACTTTTTATTGCGGCATTCTTAACATTATCATCCAAATCATTTAAAAGTTCAATAATTATAGAAGAGCCATATTCATTGGATTTTGTTGCTAAAAAATCTGCCAGGTATTTTCTATCTTCACGGTTTTCCGATTTGAGTAATTTGGAAAGGTCACTATTATCTATGGTCTTTCCTGTACCAATGCTATCAAACCATCGGGCAAATGTCATGCTACTTTCTGATTGTTTTTCCAACCGAAACACATGGTTATTAGCTGAAGAAACAATTCTTTGTTCATTCATTTTATCAAGAGCAAACTTTCTGATGAACTTATTTTGTGTTGTGATCAATTTGCTTACATAAGCACGAAAAAGATTGTTGTCCCATTTTTCAATTAGCTTGAAAGAAAAGATAACGTTGCCCGGATTATTATTTTCCACAACGATATCAATAGCATTTTTTATCTGGCGTTGCTTCTTTTGTCTTATCTCAAAATCTGCTTTATGACCTTGCAGTTTCTTTTTTACATTGTTTCTGTATTCTGTATATAATTTACTGGTACTCCAAATCCAGATGATCAATACCACACTTAATGCTACAGTATAGTGGATCAGATCAAAAAACGACAATAAACCAAATCCTACAATTAAGACTCCTGCTATAAGTCGGGAGAATTCATTTATCACACCTTCTACCTTAGCCTGAATATCGAACCTGATCTTTATATCCAGTGGCATAAAAAATAATTTAAAGGAAGGGGTTTCGAGAGATTCCCGTAGAGATTCATGAAAGAGCTTACTTAATACAATGAATAAGAAGAACCAGATGAAGGTGCTACTTTGAAGGTCATACCCAAAAAATGTTCCTGCCATCATCGACAAGAATGTGAATATGCCTAGGACAACCGGAAGTACAAGGAGGGTGGTTTTTAAACCGTATGTAGCTATCAGTCGTTCATTCACAAAGGTTTGGATAATAAGACTCAGCACCATTATACATGCATTAAAATATCCCAGAAAACTCACTAATTGAGATTGAGTGGGATAATACATTTCAGTTACTGATAAAAATGAAAAGTGGACAAACTGGAATGACACGATGGATAATAATAAAAATAAGGACAAATAGATTACATATTTGTCCTTCATAATAAGAGATAAGCGCGTTTTTACCCTACTTTCACTACGATGACCATTATGTTTTTCCAAATCAAATTTGGAAATAATAATAAACAGGATACCCATATCGATAAACAAAGCCGCTAAACTGATGTACAAAAAATCAATTTCTACAAGTATTTTAGAGACCAATGGAATGCTCAATGATGTGATCAGTGCAGCTAAAAGTTGGCCACTGTCAATGCCAGCTATAATTCTTTTCGATTGCCTAAGATCAAAAATACGTCCGAATATTCCCCAAAAATTTAACAATGCAACTGAAAAAATTGGCTGAATCATTATAAATGAAATGAATATCAAAACATTCAGGAAGGTATCATCGAGAAAACCATGAAGAAACCGAATGCTGCCAAGAAAAGCAAAAATTATAAATAATAACCAAACTGAAAGTTTGGAAAATGATATGCGGTTCTGGAAAAAGGAGAAAAGAAAAGCTGAAATCACACCTAAAGCCGCCGAAACAAACATGGCTTTATCCAAGTACTCTCCTAAACG
>JAEWLI010000209.1 GCA_023393375.1 Bacteroidota bacterium | reverse complement strand
AAATAAAATAGTGAAGGCTGGTGATGAAACTGCCGTAGGCAATAATAATAATAATAGAAAGGCGGTGGCATAAAAACTTGAAATGCCAACAAAAAGAAAATATACCGCTACCGGTAACAACAAATATCGTAATACAAAAAACAACATGATAGGTTTGATATCTTCCACAAAAATGGCAGGGGATAAATCTACTTTGAAAAATGCTGAAAAAATAACCGTTCCTAATGCCAGTATAATAATCAGGGAAATATCCATTTCGGGTAGATTGATAAATAACCCCAACAAGGCTGCTGCCAACAGTATAATACCGAGAAAACGATTGATAAATAGATTGATAGACATTAATAATACCTTTGGATAAATAAAAAATGTTTTTAATTGTTACTTGCTATGGGCAGTGGGTTTGATGGATTCAACAATTCAGCTCGGGTTTTGGGTAAGCTGTCAGGATAATTATCCCTGATGTACGTAATCAGTTTCTCCCGGACGTCACATCTGAGATCCCACGCATCGGAAGAATTGGTAGCACTCATCAAAGCACGCAATTCGATAGTTTTTTCTGTAGCATTGGTCACCTGTAGCACATTTACCCTTTTATCCCATTTTTCATTGCTGTTCAAAATACTCGTAAGCTCATCCCTCAGTTTATCTATGGGTATTTCATAATCTGTGTAGATAAAGACTGTACCCAATATATCAGCTGATGTTCTGGTCCAGTTTTGGAAAGGTTTTTCAATAAAATAATTGATCGGTAAGATGAGTCTGCGTTGGTCCCAAATACGTAATACCACGTATGTAAGGGTGATTTCTTCCACTCGCCCCCATTCATCCTCTACTACCAATACATCATCAATCCTGATGGGCTGGGTAAAGGCAATCTGGAATCCAGCGATCAAATTACCCAGTGTCTTTTGTGCTGCAAAACCTATAATAATACCCGCTATCCCTGCAGAAGTCAGCAAACCAGCACCCAGTTGTCGTACATTATCAAAACTTAAAAGTATGGCAGATAATGCCACTACAACGATTGCAACAATAATTATTCTTCTGATATATTGCAATTGTGTCCTTATAACCCTCTCCTTGAAATTATCTTTTTTCGACAGGTCATATGTTTCAATCATATAATCCTGAAAAACACTCACCAGCCTAATGAGTACCCAGCTGAACGAAATTACCATAAGCATCCTGATCAGCTTCTCCCAAATGAATGCCATGGAGTCAGAAAACATGAACAGATAACCGGAGAGCGATAATAATAATAAAGGAGTGAAATATAAAAAAGGTACGTTTTCATGTTTTAGAAAAGAATCAAGTAAAGATATATCTGTACTGGAAGTTGTTACCTTCAATATTTTGAAAAAAACCAACTTGATAATGATCCCGATCAGTATTGAGCCAACCAATACCAGCAAGTTCCATAATATCGGGTTGTTTTCCATTAAATGCCTGAGTTGCATGATTCCGTCCATAAAAAAGGAGCTTTATTTGAAAAAAATTTAGTATTCAGGCAAATTTAGTAATAAATCGCTAAAGTGTCCTTTGAGCTTCCTTTATGAAGATAAAAAAGGAGGGATGTTATAGTAGAGAAGAAAAAATTGATGCCATGACCGGGCATGGCATCAATTATTAACTTTATTTTGATTTCTTTTTCAATTGTTGATTGATCAATTCACACCATTTTTCCACAAGAGGAAGCTCTCCCCTAAGGCAAAGACTTTCATCCCCATTGTAAAACTCAACAGTTTTTTCAGCCTTCGACTTATCCCGAAGGATAAATGCTAAGTCCAACCTGTCAATTACAGCCACATTTTTACCATTTGATTTTATCTGATGTGATTTATTGGCAACACGGCATCGTTCTACTTGTTGCAGGTCAATGACCACAGCGTTTTCCTGGTTTTCATTTTTCTTAAGATATAATATTTTATTTGCAGCAGCATCCAAACAAATTATATAATGAATGTTCCATATTTCCGGTTGAGTAATGCTTATATTATTTTGCAAAGCCAGTTCATTGAACTGCTTGATAAAACTTGTTTCTTTGTTCTTCCTGTTCTTGTGAATGTACATGACAGGTGCAACCATTGCCGCCATAGCAATGCTTCCAATTAGAATAGGCATTAAATCCATTGTATTAAATTTATATTGTTAAAATAGGAAAATGATTGACCACATCAGATGTGGTAAAATTTGAGTATGACATCAAGAGGACATCATCTTAAAGAAGAGGTTTAAAATCAGATATAAATATGGAAAGGGAAAATGATATCGCGGAGGGGTAATCCCGGGATGATCTTCTGAGCGTATTTTAAATAACTTACCAGTTCGTTTGCCTGTATTATTTCAAATACCAACGGGTAGTCAGAAAACTGCCAACAGTGATCTGATCCAAACATTGATAAATTAAAGGCTCCGGAAAGGCTTAATTTAGCAATAGCTGGAAGAACAAATTCCGCAGTATTTCCTGAAGTAAAGTAAGAATGGGCATCTGCTGGACTGGAATGGGTACTATAGGATACATCCACTGATTTGACACTCGAAGCCAGAATCAGGAATATCCCAAATAATGAAATAGCTTTTTTAATAAAACCCATACTGCAAAATTACTAAGCAATGTCAAATCTTAACGGCAGCCGCAGATAATTATTTTTAAACAGCCATCAGTTTAGTTTTGTCTGGTTATGACCACGATCATAAAGTAAATTACCCATCACTTTTAGCTTTACATAAAAAGCTGATGATGAAAACTCTACTGATGTTTATATTTTGTATCTGCTCTACATTTATGGTAGCGGGTCAGTCTCTGGAAAATGGGAAATCGATTTTTGATTCGAACTGCAAAATTTGTCATAGCATTGGAAAAGGAAAAATGATTGGACCGGACCTGTCTGATATTCATGAAAAAAGGGAAAAAGATTGGCTGTTCCAATTCATTACCAATTCTGCGGCATTAATTGAATCGGGTGATGAAATGGCTGTTGCATTATACGAAGAGTATGATCAGCTTGACATGCCCGCGCATGATTTGTCTGATACGGAGTTGGAGGATTTATTAGCCTATATTATTGAAATGAGCCAGGTTGAAGAAGTTGTTGTCACTCCTGTTGAAACTTTGGGGAATGAGTCTTCGGTTGCTCACTCATTTCCGTTGTGGTTCATTATTTCGGGATCCGTCATTGTCGTTACCATTGTTATTTTGCTTTTCATCATTTTATATATTTTAAAAATGTACAAAAAGCTGGATCATATCAAAAACCAATAAATTGATACCACGAGTATTAAAACAATTGGTTATGAATAATCTGGTATAGCAAATTTGGCTTTGTACGACCCACTTTGGGGTCGGCTTCTTTTGGGTAATCCGTTGCTATAAACATGTGAACCCTTCAGGTTCATAGGCCACAGTTTCTTCAATGATTATATCAGTATGTATTATTCTGTTCAAAATATAGTTGTTAATAAGTTCATATTTCT
>JAEWLI010000173.1 GCA_023393375.1 Bacteroidota bacterium | reverse complement strand
GTGTAGTTCATACCCGTATCGATTTCGATATCGAGTTGTAAATCAGAAGGATCGCCTAATAATAATGGTGAAGGACTTTGTTGACTGGAGAAAGGGTCTCCTAAACGATCGCGTTGTCTGAAAGTTGGGGTTTTAGAGGGTTGATATGGGCCAATATAAAGACTGTCTTGTTTGGTGGTATCAGATTTGACCGTATCTTGCTGCCATTGATAATCATCGAAACGGAATGTTCCTTTATCTGAAACAGCATGATAAAAACCTGAAGTTAGAAAGATCAGGGTACCGGAAAATATCAAAAACCGATTGAAATTAAACAATGCCAAATGATTATATTTATACAGTCACTTATGATGTTTTTAAAGCTTGCTTAATCAAGTCTTCCAGAGTGAGTTCTCCATCACTATTTTTTAATATTGAGTCTACCGTTTTCTCCGCAATAGCCTTGTTAATGCCTAAGGTTGTTAATGCAGTCAACGCTTCATTTCGTTTCGTATTGTGCGAAATGTTCATGTTTAGTTCCTTATTGCCCAAGTCGCCTTTTGCAAATTTATCTTTTAGTTCCAGAATAATTCTTTGAGCTGTTTTTGCACCAATCCCTTTTACCCTTTGTATTCTGCTCACTTCTCCCGATAATATGGCATCCTGAAGTTCGTTGGGTGTGAGCGACGATAAAATCATCAGAGCTGTACCAGGCCCTACTCCGGAAATTGAGATCAAGTGAAGAAATGTTTCCTTTTCGGTCTTATTATAAAACCCGAATAAGATCATCGCGTCTTCTTTCACATGAAGATAGGTATGAACTTTGGCCTTATCATGATTTTTTAAAGCAGAGTAGGTGTTAAGAGAAATTTTTAACTCATAGCCTATACCTCCCACATCAATTACCATGTATGCTGGTTCTTTTACCGCAAGAGTTCCTTCAATGTAAGCGTACATCCTTATTTCATAAATTTTCCGGCAATTTAAGGTAAGAATTCAACATTTACAAACAAAAATAATTCTGGTATTAAAATTAGGAATATAATTGATTAGACCAGTTAGATTGGGGAATGATCATAAAAAAAAACTCTACCAATAATAAACTTATCAAGTAGAGCTAAAGGAAAATAATTTTATTCCATTCAGGAAGATTGCTTCTGCAACTCAGCTTGTGTTTTGAAAGTATTTAAAATAATTTCAAGCTCCCTTATGGGCTCGCGTTTATTACGACCTGGATTTGCCAGCATACCTTCTATATAATACAACCTGTTGAGTTCTTCATCCACAAATGTATAGCTTATGAAAGCTCCACCTCGAGAATTATCATTCAACTTCCACAAACCTCTGGATTCTACTGCGTATTTACCATTTAAGTTTATCCTTTCTAAGTGAGGAGGTAGCTCTACAGTTTCGGTGACTACGTATATATCAGGATTTTCAATATCTTTAATATAAGTAGAGGCTATGCTGTCCCGTAATTCCAATACGCCTTGTTCTTCAAAAACTCCTGCCGAAACATATGGCTCATAATATACCATAATACTTTTGTCATCCTGACCTAATTGTCGGAGCCATATAAAATTACCTTCTTCTTTTGCGATTTCATATGTAGAAGGCACCTTTAACGAAAACTGGTGATCATTTAATAATTTCCTCTGAATACCTTCGGATCCTTTACCTGCAAAAATTTTCTGTGAAATTCTGTTTTTCTCATTTTTTAAAAAATGCTGTTTCAGGCTATTTTCATTTGTATTGATATGACTGATCAATTGTTGTTCATTCTGCCCAAAAAGGTACAGTACGCTTTGTCCTCTGGCAAATACATCGTTTTGCTTAAGCATATAAAGCTCATCACTGTTCTGGATACGTTCCAAAGACTCATCAGTAAAGTAATTTCTTAATGCTTCACCCTCTCTGGATTTATTATCGAGGGTCATCACAATAATTACACTAGTAGCATGTCGTATGATGCTTTTGAAACCTGCCGGCCTGATATATTTGAGGTTAAATATGGGTTCAGGCTGTGGTAATCCAGGAATATAGGACGCAAATGTATTTCGGATCGATTCTCCCAATTCCCCCTGCCATAAAGTTGAATCCATTACCACCAATACTTCTCCTTCACCTGCCCGTGATTGAGGCAGATTGGAACTGTTTTGATTGGAATCATTATTTGTACAGCCAATAACAAAGAATGCCATGACTAAGAAGATGATAAGTATTTGTTTCATGATTATAGATAAATGACTATGAAAACCTCAATTTAAAATCAACAATAAATATAGTTGAATTAATTATTGTGACAAAAAACGTACCGTAATTGTTTTAGGACTTTCTCAATATGAAGATAGGTAAAATGCGTTAAAAATATTTATTAATAAGCACGGACCAACTTGCCTTCCATGAAGTTTACAAATGCTTTGTTTACTACTCTGTTCCCTCCCATTGTTGGGTAATTGCCGGTGAAATACCAGTCACCACGATGCCCCGGTATAGCTTTATGCAAGTTTTCTACTGATTGATATACAACAGAAACTTCAGGTTTAAATCCTTTGGGTGTAACTATTTCGGCAATTTTCGCAGAGATTTCCTCTTCAGTAAAGGGAGCATACACCTCCTTTACATAGTTTGGTACATTCTTTTGTCCAATGCTCATGATACATTTATGATATACTTCATCAAGCAGTTCTGTCATTTTTCTTTCCTGGATGAGTTTGATTACTGCTCTAAAAGCCACGAAATCCTTAATTTTTGACATATCTATACCATAACAATCGGGATACCGGATTTGTGGTGCTGAAGAGACAATTACAACCTTTTTAGGCTCCAACTTGCCAAGCATCGTGAGAATGCTCTGCTCTAGTGTGGTTCCCCGTACAATGGAATCGTCAACAATTACAATGTTATCCCGATTTTTCTGAATTACCTCATAAGTGGTATCGTACACGTGTGCAACCAGATCATTGCGGCGTTCATCATCAGTAATGAAAGTCCTCAATTTAACGTCCTTAGATACCAGTTTCTCAATTCTTGGTTTGAAGGAAAGTATATCTTCTAATGAATCCAGACTTGGTTTCCCATCAATAATAATTTCTTTTCGTTTCTTGATGAGGTATTCTTCCACTTCTTCCATCATACCCAGAAAACAGGTTTCCGCGGTGTTTGGGACATAAGAAAAAACCGTATTTTTTAAATCAAAAGAAACTGATTTTAATACTTGTGGGAGCAGTAAACGCCCAAGGTTTTTACGTTCATAATAAATGTCGGGATCAGAGCCTCTTGAAAAATAGATCCGTTCAAAACTACAAGATTTTTTTTCTAACTTATCAATAAAAGGATATTGGCCAAATTCACCATTCTTTTTAATGATCAAAGCATGTCCTGGTTCTATTTCCTTTATTTCATTATAATCGATTTCAAATGAAGTTTTGATAGCCGGTTTTTCAGATGCCACTACTACCACTTCATCATTGGCATAATAATAAGCAGGGCGTATACCTGCTGGATCACGGGCTACAAATGCGCCGCCAAATCCAGTCATCCCAGCCATTGCATAACCGCCATCAAAGTCTTTACATGAGCGTCGGAGTACATTCTGAAGGTCGAGCTCATCTTCTATGATGTCAGTGATCTCCTGATTTGTAAATTGGGATTTATATTTATCGAAAATGAATTGGTTTTCCAAATCAAGAAAATGACCGATTTTTTCCATTACTGTAACAGTATCGACCATTTCTTTGGGGTGCTGACCCAGCTTTACCAATACATTGAAGAGGTCATCTACATTGGTCATGTTAAAATTTCCTGCCACTACCAGATTTCTGCTTCTCCAGTTGTTTTGCCTGATCATGGGATGGCAGCTTTCAATAGAATTTCCCCCGTGAGTACCATAACGAAGGTGACCTAACCACACTTCACCAGTAAAAGGAATATTATCTTTTAACCAGTTGGCATCATGATAATTATCGGGAAACTGTTTTTTTATTTTTTTAAATTTCTTATTGATCTTATTAAAAATAAGCGCAATAGGTTGGGATTCTACGGAACGGTAACGGCTGATATAACGAGTGCCGGGTTTTACATTCAATTTAATATTTGCTACACCTGCTCCATCCTGCCCCCTGTTGTGTTGTTTTTCCATCAACAGGTACAATTTGTTGATTGCGTAGGTTGGTGATCCGTATTTTTCTATGAAGTAACTTAATGGCTTGCGTAACCTTATTAATGCTATTCCGCATTCATGTTTAATGATGTCGCTCATCGCCTGATCTTAAAGTACGAATTAAATAGATGTACTGAATAACATGTTCAATACGAACTAAGTAACAAAATTAGACAAAAAAAATTCCGCAACATCAGCAAAATCGATGAAACAGTTACAAAAATTATTAAATCCTTATTCTGTAAGCTGAAAAGCCATTTGTGAATATATTAAAGGAGATAAAAAATAAAGACCCAAAGAGAGGGATTGACTTTGGGCCTTTAATGCAAGCAAAGAGGGTTAAACATTTAATTGGTTGATTAAAGTTAGCAATTATTTAAAATAATAACAAATAAAAATCCAAATTTTTTATTTTATTTAATAAAAGATAATTTTAAAGATTATTCATCTGTAAATTTGAATTTATCTTTGCCAAAATAATATATTCCAAAATATTGCCACCACTTTGAAAAAGAAGATAATATTCATAATTAATCCGCGTTCAGGGCCACGGTTGAATAAAAAATTGCCGGAAATAATTGACCGGAAAATTGATAGAAAATCAATAGAGATTGAAGTTCAATATACTCAGGCAAAAAATCATGCCTCTATTCTTACACGGGAAGCCATAAATCAAAATTTTGATGCAGTAATAGCTGTGGGGGGTGATGGCACCATTAATGAAGTTGCCAGTGAGCTTGTATTTACTCAGGTAACTTTGGGTATAATTCCTGCCGGATCAGGGAATGGGCTAGCAAGAGAATTGGGTATTCCTATTTCTCTTGAAAAAGCTGTACAAGTAATAAACCAACAGAAAACAAGGATCATAGATGGTGGGACAGCCAATGATCAGCCTTTTTTTTGTACTGCAGGATTGGGATTTGATGCTCATATTGGTAAATTGTTTTCACAAAATACAAAAAGAGGATTTAGCGAATATCTGAAAACTGTATTGCAGGAATATTTTAAATACCTACCTCAAACCTATGAAATAGAGCATGATGGAAAGCAAAGAAGTGTTGAAGCCTTTGCCATAACCATAGCAAATGCCCGGCAATATGGCAATAATGCTTTCATTGCACCACAAGCCAAGATCAATGATGGCTTTTTGGATCTGTCAATACTGAAGCCCTTTCCGAAAAGAAAAATTCCCGAAATTGTCTATCAGCTATTTACTAAAAAATTGCATTTAAGCCCTTATTACGAAAGTTATAAAGTTACTGAAGTCCAGATTGGCAATGAACATGCCGATTGTTATCATTCCGATGGGGAATATTGTATCATCACTAAACCCCTGAATATATTTAAAGTAGTACCTCAATGCCTCAAGGTAATAGTACCGAAATAAAGATTAGAGTTCTGGAATGCTTAATCAATTATACTGCGAAACTTTCTCCACATCCACAGGTACGTGTAGCATTGGGATTAACAAAATGAAATCCTTTTCCATTCAGTCCGTCAGAAAAGTCAAGTGTAGTTCCCAATAAGTATAATAAACTACGTTTATCCACCAATACCTTTACACCATTATCTTCAAATATCTGATCTCCTTCTTGAGTGGTGTCAGCAAAACTCAGATCATACATTAAACCGGAACATCCCCCTCCTTTTACCGATACCCGTACAATGTAATTACCTGAACTCCCCTCTTTATCCCGTAGCTCTATTATTCTAGTTTTTGCTTTTTCTGAAACCGCAATCATTATTCCTTTTGATTTACTTTTTTAAAATACAACCATATAAACGGGATTGATATATTTTTGTTATCCCATTGAATCGATGTTTAAAATTTTGATTTATTTATCATGGAAAACAAACGTACAGAAATAAGCAAAATCGGCGAATTCGGATTGATTGATCGAATAAAAGGAGGAACCAAGATCTATCATAATGATACCATTAAAGGTATTGGAGATGATGCGGCAGTGGTGGACACCGGAGCATATTATTCCGTTTATACAACTGATCTATTGACAGAAGGTATTCATTTCGATCTTTCTTATACCCCTTTAAAGCATCTGGGTTATAAGGCAGTGGCGGTAAATATTTCAGATATTGCAGCAATGAATGCAATTCCAAAACAGATTGTGATAAGTATCGGCTTGAGCAACCGTTTTTCTGTAGAAGCAGTAGATGAACTATAC
>JAEWLI010000132.1 GCA_023393375.1 Bacteroidota bacterium | reverse complement strand
TTCCAGAACTCATTATATAAAAGGATTCGGGGCAATTGTGTTGCTGGCTACCGGCGGTTTTATGTTAATGCCATTTGCAAGTGCTTTTACAGTTTACAATCTGGGTATTTCGTTGGATCATTTACCCATGATTTATATGGTAACAGGCGTATGTGCCATGATTGGTGGTCCTTTAATCGGTAAACTCAGTGATCAGGTCGGGAAATATAAAGTTTTCGTGGTGGGTTCATTAGTGCTAATGCTATTTTTGGTTTGGTATTGCAATTTAGGTGTAACACCATTATGGATAGTGATTATGGCAAATGTAATTATGTTTACAGCTGTGACCGCAAGAATGATTTCTGCTTCTTCATTACTAACAGCTGTACCAGATCCCGCAGACAGAGGGGCTTATATGAGCATACAGTCTGCCATACAACAAATTTCCGGAGGATTTGCTTCAGCATTAGCGGGTTTAATTGTTGTACAAACCAGCAGTGGGATACTTCTGAACTATGATTTGCTTGGATATGTAGTAGTGGCAGCAACATCTATTACTATTATCATGATGAATATTATCAACAAATCCATCAATCAGCAAACGGCATCATTATCACTTGAACCCGCTGAAGTGTAGGTACTCACTCAACCACAAAACGACACGGATGATCAAGCTTTTGGCTGGCGGGGAAGACCTAATAACCAAATCTATTGAGTTTGGTAGAGCTTTTCCGCCAGTCTTCTTCTACCCGTACGTATTGTTCGAGAAATACCTTTTTGCCAAAAAAAGCTTCCATATCCAAACGTGCTTCAGTGCCGACCTTTTTTAAAGCTTCACCATTCTTACCGATCAAAATAGATCTCTGGGTTCGCCTTTCTACATAAATTTCTGCCCTGATCCGAATAATGTCTTCACTTTCTTTAAATTCTGCAATCACTACTTCCGAACTATAAGGCACCTCTTTTTTATAGTTGAGAAATATTTTTTCCCTAAGAATTTCAGCAGCAAAAAACCTTTCCGATTTATCGGTCATTTCATCTTTGGGAAAATAGGCAGGATGTTCTGGCAGGTTTTCGATAATTGTTTCAAAAAGTTCCTTTAAATTCGCTGCATGAAGCGCAGATATGGGTAGGTATTTTTTTGCTTTCACTATTCCCTTCCATTGCTCGAGTTTCAGATCCACTTCTTGTTCACTCTTCTGATCTATCTTATTAAGCAAAAATATTACCGTGGTAGTTGAATCATTTATCCTTTTAATAATTTCGTTCAAATATTTATCCTCTTCAGAAAATTGTTCATAAACGTCGGTCATAAACAACATCACATCGGCATCCTCCAATGCAGAATCAACAAACCGCATCATCGCCTTGTGCAGTTCATATGCAGGGTTTAATATGCCAGGGGTATCAGAATATACAATCTGATAATCATCACCGTTAAGAATACCCATGATTCTGTGCCTGGTGGTTTGAGCTTTTGATGTAATAATGGACAGTCTTTCACCCATTAATGCGTTCATCAAAGTGGATTTCCCAACGTTTGGTTTTCCTAATATATTTACAAAGCCGGCTTTATGTTTCTGTTGATCCATGAAATCTTTTTTAATTTAAGGCAAAGGTACTTGTTTTTTAAAAATTACCTCACTACTTTTGCAACGCGTTTGAGGAACGGATCGGAAATTCGCTTAGAATTTGGTTATCAAACGTCGGACTCTAAGGCTGAGTCCATTTAAAGAGAAAGTTCTTTTAACAGACATAAATACTATATCGCGGGGTGGAGCAGTTGGTAGCTCGACGGGCTCATAACCCGTAGGCCGTAGGTTCGAGTCCTACCCCCGCTACTAAATCAAAAGCCGCTTTGATGCGGCTTTTTTGTTCAAGTGACTTGAACAAATTACAATCTCACTGCCCATAACTGATCTGCTAAATTATGCAAAGCAGATTCAATTTTTTTTGCCTGCTTTACCGAAGGTTTTTTTAAACCCAATGCATATTGGCTTACCAAACTCTGGTTAAGGCCTGTGATTTTAGCCAATCCTGATTTAGTTAATATGCCTTCAAAATGATTAAACAATTCTTGCATGTCAACTTGAAGTTCAATCTCAAATCCATTTCGCTTAGCATTTAATATTGCTTTGGGCAATTCATTTTCATCCTCTCCATCCCAATACAATTCCAAAGCTTCCTGAATATTACGTTTAATATCATTATAAGTATCTCCCACGGTTATTATCCCGGGTATTTCTGGTATATAGGCACTATATCCCACCTCCGTCTTTTCTACAACTACTGCTATCTTTTCCATACATTTAGTTAGAGTTAAAATGTAACAAGAAGTATTAAAGTCCTGCCTGTTTTATGATGCTTTCACATGTCCCCTTCTTTATTTCTTTGCTCCAATGGTTTGGAACAATTAAAACACCCACCTTAGTAGGATGTTTGTATTACAATGACTTCCTTTTTGGGAAACTCTCTTAAGGGTTCTTAATAATCTGATGCTAATACAATTCATTTTAAATGCAAAATGGATGCATGTTAAGCCTGATAATTATCTTAACTTTGCAGATCGTTAATCTTCAGCAGATTTTCATCGTTTATACATACATTTAATATCAATTAAAGAACATGTCAAATATTATAGCCATAGTTGGCAGGCCCAATGTAGGGAAGTCCACTTTATTTAACAGACTGGTAGAAAAGCGCAAAGCAATTATGGATGATGTGAGCGGTGTAACGCGTGACAGACATTATGGCTATGGTGATTGGTCTGGGAAAAATTTTACAGTAATAGATACCGGGGGTTATGTATCAGGTTCTGACGACATCTTTGAGGAAGCCATCAGAAAACAAGTGATTGCAGCCATCAATGAATCATCGGTAATTTTATTTATGGTAGATTGCATCACCGGTGTGAATGCATTGGATGAAGAATTTGCACAAGTATTAAGGAGTGCAAAAAAACCCGTGATAGTCGTCGCAAATAAAGCCGATAACACTGTGAAAATGATGAACAGTGCGGAATTTTACAGTTTAGGTTTTGAAACCATTATCCCCATTTCATCTGCCAATGGATCGGGAACAGGTGAACTATTGGATGAAGTAATTCAGCATCTTGAACATGAAGATATAGAAAATCCTGATGAAGGAATTGCCCGAATTGCTATTTTAGGCAGACCGAATGTAGGAAAATCCTCCTTCTTAAATGCATTGACAGGTGAAGAGCGGACTATCGTTACTGATATAGCTGGCACCACTCGCGATGCCATAGACACACCTTATAAGATGTATGGCAAAAACCTCATCCTGACCGATACTGCCGGATTACGAAAAAAGTCTAAATTAAAAGATAACATTGAATTCTATTCTGTAATTCGTTCTATCGACGCACTTCAAAACAGTGATGTGTGTGTAGTTATGATTGATGCTCAAACCGGCCTTGAAGCTCAGGACATGAGCATTATCGCACTGGCTGACAAATATAAAAAAGGAATAGTGATCATGGCCAACAAGTGGGACCTCGTTGAAAAAGATACCCATACAGCCAACCGTTATAAAAACGGGCTGATGGAAAAATTGGGGCCAATGAGTTATATCCCTATCATATTTAGCTCTGTACTCACTAAACAACGAATTTTTCAAGTACTTGATCAGGCAAATGAAGTATATGAAAATAGGAAAAAGAGAGTAGCTACTTCAGCTTTAAATGAAGCCATGTTGCCGGAAATAGAGAAATACCCTCCCCCTGCATTAAAAGGCAAACATATCAAGATTAAATATATCACCCAATTGCCAACCAAGACACCGACATTTGCTTTTTTCTGCAACCACCCACAGTATATTAAAACTGCCTACGAAAGGTATCTAGAGAACCGCCTTAGAGAGCATTTCGACTTTGCGGGAGTTCCAATAACATTATTTTTTAGAAAAAAATAAGATAACGTTTGGTATTTATGTGAAAATTCCATAAAATTGAACCGAAATTTAAAATATTTTAATTATGAAAAAGTTATTAACATTAATGTTAATCGGGTCTTTCTTTGCAGTAGTAAGTTGTGGCCCTCAAACTTCAGAACAACAACAAACTGAACCAGAAGTAGAAACTCCATATGAAGAACCTGCAGTTCAGGATGAAGCATTTGAAGGAGACACTGTTCAAATTGAAGGCGATACTGTTATGGCCCAATAGTTGTTAAAAAAGTTTGTCAAAAAAAGAGCTTTAAAATAACCGTTAAAGCTCTTTTTGTTTTTATACACTATGCATCAAAAGAAATATGTTGAATTGTTGGAACGGTTTCTACCTTCCGATGCGGTGCATTACTGTTACGACCTTTGGATTAACTATCCATTTCACCTAAAAATTACAAGATCAAGACAATCTAAATTAGGGGATTATAGATATTCCCCCAATCAAAAATCCCACACGATTACCATCAACCAAAACCTTAATCCCTACAATTTTCTGATTACTTATATCCATGAAGTGGCTCACCTGGTTACTCATGTTCAATACAATGGACGGATCCTGCCTCACGGAAAAGAATGGAAAAAGACATTTCAAGAATTGATGATGCCCATGCTTTCAAATCTGGTTTTCCCAGATGATATATTGCGGCCATTGATGAAATATATGAAAAATCCTGCGGCTTCTTCCTGTTCTGACCCTGGTCTATTTAAAGCGTTGCGGCAGTACGACGAAGAAACCTCCCTGGTGATGCTTTCAGAATTACTCTCCGGTGAACAATTTATATTTCACCATCGGTTTTTCACAAAAGAAAAAATCAGACGGACCAAGGTATTG